>JBJKOR010000186.1:0-11912 GCA_046707185.1 Anaerolineales bacterium
CGATCATGTTAAAAGGGCTGATTGGCAAGAAGATCGGCATGACCCAGATCTTCGATGATCAAGGCGTCGCGTATCCTGTGACGCTCATCGAAGCTGGGCCATGTTACGTTACGCAGATTCGCAAGCCTGAAAAGGAAGGCTATTCTGCGGTGCAGTTGGGATTCTCCGAAGTTCATCCCAAGCGTTTGAGCAACGGTGAGCGCGGCCACTTCTTGGTCAATAAAATTCCAACATTGCGTTTTCTGCGCGAATTTCGCACAAAGACTCCTGATGTCAATATTGGCGATAAAGTTACTGTTGATACATTCGCAGTGGGCGAGCGTTTGGATGTGATCGGCGTCAGCAAAGGTAAAGGTTTCGCGGGCGTTGTCAAACGTTATCATTTCCATGGAATGAACGCTACACACGGGACCTCGGATCGTAACCGCGCCCCAGGCTCGAACTCGTCCGGTACGACTCCAGGCCGCGTCTATCGCGGTTCGCGCCGCGCCGGTCACATGGGCGCCGAACGCGTCACGGCTCAAAACCTCAAAGTTGTGATGGTGGACGCGGAACGCAATCTGATCGGTTTGCACGGCGCCGTGCCCGGCGGCAAGGGGAGTCTCGTTGTGTTGAAGGAGACGCGCAAGCAATAAGCGCCGAGGAAAAGATTATGAAAGTAGATGTTCTTAATATGCAAGGCGAAAAGGTCGATCAGGTGGAATTGCCCGCCGCAATCTTCGAGGCCAAGGTCAATGTGGATTTGATGCATCAGGCATTTCAGCGCCAGATGGCAAATGCACGTCTCGGCACACACCAGACCAAAACGCGCCATTATGTTGCCGGTGGCGGCCGCAAGCCGTGGAAACAAAAGGGAACCGGACGCGCCCGCCAAGGGTCGACGATTTCTGCGCAATGGGTGGGCGGCGGAGACATTCATACGCCGCATCCGCGTGCCTATACACAAGCCATGCCCAAAAAAATGCGCCTGGCTGCCCTGCGTTCTGCTCTTACCGCGAAGGCGGCTGATTCCGGAATCGTTGTAGTGGATGAGATCAAAGCTGACAGTATAAAGACCAAGGCGATGATCGCGGCTTTGAATCAACTGGTCGGCCAGGCCCGGACATTATTGTTGATGCCTGCAAAAGACGCGGCTTACGAAGACGTGACGCGCGTGACGAATAATATTCCGGATGCCAAAGTCATGCTTGTCAACTACCTGAATGTCCGCGATTTGCTTGGTTTTGATAAAGTTGTTCTGCCGCTGAAGTCTTTGGATGCTTTGTCAGCGCATTTGGGGAAGGAGTAAGCCATGATAACAATTTATGACGTGCTTCAGCGCCCTCTGATCACAGAGAAATCAAGTTATCTTTCCGGGAAACTGAATAAGTTTTCCTTTCAAGTTGCAGAAGATGCAACACGCACCATGGTGAAGGACGCCGTCGAGACTTTATTCGATGTGGAAGTGGTGCGCGTGAATATTATTAATACCACCGCCAAACGCGGACGCCGCGCAAAGTCCCGCCGACTTTTAGTTCGTAAGTCCGGATATAAGAAAGCGGTGGTAACCCTGGCGGAGGGTCAAACCCTCCCGATCTTTGAAGGGGTGAAGTAATGGCTGTCAAAAAATATAAACCCACAACCCCCGGTCAACGCGGAATGACGGGTTATACCTTTGAAGAAATTACGAAGTCCAAGCCCGAACGTTCGTTGACCGTTTCGCTTGGTCGTCATGGCGGACGCAACGTTCAGGGGCGTGTTACCGTGCGGCATCGCGGCGGCGGCAATTACCGCCTCGTCCGCATCGTGGATTTCAAACGCGAGAAGCACGGCATTCCCGCCAAAGTCGCGGCAATCGAATATGATCCGAATCGCACCGCGCGCTTGGCACTGCTTCATTATGCCGATGGTGAGTAGCGTTACATTATCGCCCCGCTCGATCTGAAAGTCGGCGATATGTTGATGTCCGGCCCCAACGCGGAAATCCGCGCTGGCAATTGTTTGCCGATTGCAAATATTCCAGTTGGCACGCTCATCCATAACATCGAGCTAAAAGAAGGTAAAGGCGGACAAATCGTTCGCACGGCAGGTGGCTCGGCCCAACTTCTGGGTAAGGAAGGCGATTTTGCACAGGTCCGTTTGCCGTCCGGTGAGGTGCGTTTGGTTCGGCAAGTTTGTTACGCAACCATCGGGACTGTCGGTAACGTGGATCATGGCAACGTCAAGTTAGGCAAAGCTGGACGTAATCGCTATAAAGGGATTCGTCCCACGGTGCGCGGCTCTGCAATGAGTCCGCGCGACCATCCTCATGGCGGTGGTGAAGGTCGTCAGCCGATTGGTTTGCCAGGCCCGAAAAGCCCATGGGGCAAGCCGACACTCGGTAAGAAAACCCGCCGTAACAAAAAGACGGATCAGTATATTTTGCGCCGTCGCAGCAAGACCAATCGCTAGGCGCTGAGAGTAGAAGGTAACCATGTCTCGTTCTCTTAAAAAAGGTCCATTTATTCAGCCCAAACTGCTCAAGCGCATCGAAGCGATGAATCAGAAGGGTGAGTAGTAAGTGATTCGCACGTGGAGTCGCGCGAGTGTGATCTTTCCGCAGATGGTTGGACACACGATTGCCGTCCACGATGGGCGCCGCCATGTTCCGATCTACATCACGGAAAATATGGTGGGTCACCGTTTGGGTGAATTTGCTCCCACCCGAACGTTCCGCAGTCACGCGTCTGCTGCTGCTGAAAAAGCGACTTCTGCTCCGGCGGCCGGAGGTTAGTCATGGCACATGATATTCGTGCTGAAATGAATTTCTTGACTCAGTCCGCGCAAAAGGTCCGTCTCGTGATCGACACTGTGCGCGGCAAGAGCGCCAATGATGCGCTCGATTCGCTGCGCTTTGCCAATAAACGCGCGGGGGTGGCGGTTCTCAAACTGCTCAAATCCGCCGTGGCGGACGCGGAAGAAAACTTTGGCATAAGCCGCGATGACTTGTATGTGGCGCAGATTTATGCCAATGAAGCACCGACTCGCAAGTGGCGACGCTTTGGAGCGCGCGGTCGTTTCAAACCGATTTTGCGGCGTCAATCACACATCACTGTCGTCTTGCGCGAGCGCGAGGCTTAGGAAAGGACGGAAGAACTTATGGGTCGCAAAGTACATCCCATTGGAATGCGCCTTGGAATTAATCAGCCGTGGCATGGCCGTTGGTTTGCAGAGGGGAAAACCTACCGCGAGCAGTTGCACCAGGATTTTGCCATCCGTTACCTGTTGACGGGTGGAACATCCAAAGGCGGCGCGGCGGCAAATGCCCGTGTGAACCAATTGCGCGGCGAACTGCCCGAGATGATCCTCAAAGGCAAAGCCGGTGTTTCACGTGTGGACATTGAACGGTTTCCGGGCAAGATTCGGGTTGCCATTCACACGGCCAAGCCCGGCATCCTGATTGGCCGCAAAGGCGAAGGAATTAAAAGGATTCGCGCTGCGCTGGAATCATTGGTCGGTAAGAAAATCGATCTCGATGTGAAAGAGGTCTCTTCACCGGATACGGATGCCACCCTGGTGGCGAGAAATGTTGCTGATCAGCTCGAACGCCGTATTGCGTATCGCCGCGCGATGAAGCGCGCCATTCAGCAGGCAATGAAACAGGGCGCTCAAGGGATCAAGATCATGGTTGGCGGACGATTGGGCGGCGCGGAAATGTCGCGTGACGTGTGGCTGCGCGAGGGACGCGTGCCTCTGCAAACTCTGCGCGCCGACCTCGATTTTGCCAAGACCGAAGCCCTGACCACCTATGGTCAGATCGGTGTGAAGGTCTGGATTTATAAAGGTGAAGCGGTTCCTGAAGAAGTTCAGGAAAAAGCGGAGACCACAACGGAAGGCGTGTACGTCAGTGCGTAAGTCTGTCTTTATGGAATGAGGTTATTGATATGTTGATGCCAAAACGTGTTAAGTGGCGCAAGACGATGCGCGGCCGCATGAGAGGCAAGGCCCTGCGCGGTGCGGAGGTCTCGTTCGGCGAATTTGGATTGATGGCGCTCGAACCGGGATGGATTACGGCGCGCCAGATCGAAGCGGCGAGACGCGTCATCGTCCGCGAAATGAAGCGACGCGGTAAGGTCTGGATTCGAATCTTCCCAGCCAAGCCGTATACCCATCGTCCACCGGAGACCCGCATGGGCGGCGGTAAAGGCGGCGTGGAATATTATGTGGCTGTGGTCAAACCGGGCCGCATCATGTTCGAGGTCGGCGGCTTGCCTGCGGATCAGGCATTGGCGGCGCTGAAAGGTGCACAGTATAAATTCTCGATCCGAACGAAAATTGTGCGCAGTAGCGAGGCAGGAGTATAGGAAATGAAGACCGCAGAAATCCGAGCCATGTCGGTGGAACAGATCCGCTCGAAACTTTCCGATACACACCACGAACTGATGAATCTGCGCTTCCAGCAGGTGACCGGTCAACTTACTGATACCAGCCGTTTGCGTATTGTGCGCCGCGAAATTGCCCGCATGGAAAGCATTCTCAATGAAATGATAGCTGCGATGGCTACGGAAGGTAAAGCATGAACAATCGTCGTCGAATCGTTGGCAAGGTCACCAGCAATAAAATGACCAAAACTGTGGTTGTGGAAATTGTCCGCAAATTCCGACACCCGCTTTATAAGAAAGTTGTGTATTCCAGCAAGCGCGTCAAGGCGCATGATGAGATCGGCTGTCAGATCGGCGATGAAGTTCAGATTGTCGAAGCCCGCCCGATGTCCCGCGATAAGCGCTGGGTCGTTGAGTCGGTTGTCAAACGCGAGACGCGTACCGCTGACACCGGTGTCGAGTCGGTTGCGAATTCCGATGTCTCAGCTGAGATCGAGCCGGAGGAGAAGTCATGATCCAGCACGAGTCTCGATTGAAGGTCGCCGATAATAGCGGCGCGCGTGAGTTGCTCGTCATTCATGTGATGGGCGGTTCGACGCGCAAATATGGGCATATCGGGGATGTGGTGGTTGCGAGTGTCAAGTCTGCGTCACCGCAAGGCGCTGTCAAAAAAGGCGAAGTGGTCCATGCTGTCATCGTGCGTTTGACGAAAGAATGGCGGCGCGAAGATGGTTCGTACATCCGTTTCGACGATAACGCTGCCGTGCTTTTGGATACGGATGGTCAGAACCCGAAGGGCACGCGTATCTTTGGGCCTGTGGCACGCGAACTGCGCGATAAGCAGTTCATGAAGATTGTGTCGCTGGCACCGGAAGTGCTGTAGGAGTAGTTGGAATGAGAGTAAAAATTCGTAAAGGCGATACTGTGCAGATTATCAGCGGACGCCTTGAGGACAAAGGCAAGCGAGGCGAAGTTATCAATGTGTTAATCAAAGAGCGACGCGTGGTGGTGCAGGGCGTCAGTATTCGCACGAAACATCAGCGCCAGGTGCAGACACAGGCCGGTGGAAACATCAATCCGGGCCGCATTCAATTCGAAGGCCCCATCGACATTTCCAATGTGATGCTGGTTTGTCCAAAGTGCAATGAGGCCGCGCGCGTCAGCGTCCAGCGGGATGGGGCGGGCGCACACCGTGTTTGCAAAAGTTGCGGTCAATTGATTGATTAGCCGTGGAGCATGAACGATGAATAGAATGCAGGAACGTTATCAAAAAGAAGTAGCCCCGGCGTTGTTGAAGGCGTTTGGTTTCAAGAATGTGATGCAGATTCCACGCATCGAAAAGATAGTGGTCAACATCGGGCTGGGCGAGGCGCTGGATAATCCCAAGGCGCTCGAGGCCGCCGTTGGTGATTTGACCACGATCACAGGCCAGAAGCCGGTTACCAACAAGGCTCGCAAGAGCATTGCCAACTTCAAGCTGCGCGAAGGCCGCTTGATCGGCACAAAGGTGACTTTACGCGGCGATCGAATGTGGGCCTTTCTCGACCGCTTGATGAACATCGCTCTGCCGCGCGTCCGTGACTTTCGCGGCGTCTCGGCCAATGCCTTCGATGGACGCGGAAACTACACCCTCGGCCTCAAGGACCAACTGGTCTTCCCTGAGATCGACTATGACAAAATTGACAAACTGCGCGGTATGGAGATCACCATTGTGACCTCTGCCAAAACCGACGAGCATGCACGCGCAATGCTGCAGATGCTCGGTATGCCGTTCAGCAGGAAGGAAGCGAATTAGGTATGGCGAAGAAATGTATGCAGTATCGTGAACTCCGTAGGCGCAATGCCGTCCAGGTGCGCAACCGCTGTCTGCGTTGCGGACGCCCGCGCGGTTATATCCGCCGCTTTGGCCTGTGCCGTATTTGCTTCCGTGAGTTGGCGCTTCAGGGAAAAATTCCCGGCGTTGTAAAATCGTCGTGGTAGTGGAGGTTCGATCATGAGTGTCAATGATCCGATTGCTGATATGTTGACCCGCGTCCGCAACGCGGTGATGGCTGGACAATCCCAGATTGCCATGCCGAGTTCCAAACTCAAGGCGGAGATCGCGAAGATCTTGAAGGATGAAGGTTTCCTTGAAAGTTTTGAAGTTGTGGATGAGGAAAAGTCAAACTTTAAAGTGTTGCGTCTCAAGATCAAATATATTGGAGAACGCCGTGAGCGCCGGCCAGTGTTGAGCGGAATCGAACGCGTCAGTTCTCCGGGACGCCGTATTTACACCAATAAGAAGGAAATTCCCTGGGTGTTATCAGGACTTGGTGTCGCCATTCTATCCACGCCGAAGGGCGTGATGACCGGAACGCGCGCCCGACAGTTGGGCGTGGGCGGCGAGATCCTTTGCAAGGTCTGGTAGAAGGCAGGAGGTAAAAAGTGTCTCGTATTGGAAAATTACCGGTCGAAATTCCGGGCGGTGTTCAAGTGGATGTCAAGGGGTCGGATGTCCGCGTGAAAGGACCCAAGGGCGAACTCCAGCGCGTGTTCTCCTCGAAGATCAATATCAAGTTGGACGCTGAGCGCAACCAACTGGTCATCACGCGCAGCTCTGATAACGCGGCGGAACGCGCTTTACATGGAACCACGCGTGCCTTGCTTGCCAACATGGTGTACGGAGTCAGCCAAGGCTTTCAAACTGTGTTGGAAGTGGAAGGTGTGGGTTACCGCGCAGAGTTGGAAGGTAAGAATTTGGCTTTGTATGTTGGGTATTCCCATCCGGTCAAGATTGAACCGCCAGCGGGAATATCCTTCGAAGCAGATCAGAAAACCCGTCAGATCAAAGTCTTGGGCTTTGATAAAGAACTGGTGGGACAGGTTGCGGCGAATATCCGCAAGGTGCGCCCGCCCGAACCTTATCATGGCAAAGGGCTGCATTATCTGGGCGAACATATCCGCCACAAAGCTGGGAAAGCCGGGAAAGGAGCCGTAAAATAGCCATGGCTAACGAGAATCGTTCTGTTGCGCGCGAACGCCGCCACGCGCGCGTCCGTTTGAATTTGGCGGGCACGGCCCAGCGCCCTCGGCTGGCAGTTTTTCGCAGTGTGGTAGAGATTTATGCGCAGGTCATCGATGATGCCGCGGGCCGCACGCTGGTCTCTGCATCGTCCGTGGATAAGGAATTGCGCGAACAAATGAAAGATAAAAAGAAGTCCGAGCAAGCCAAATTGGTCGGCAAGATTGTTGCTGAGCGCGCCAAGAATAAAGGCATCAATGTGGTTGTGTTTGATCGCGGCGGCTTTCAGTATACGGGTCGTGTAAAGGCGCTGGCAGATGGAGCGCGCGAAGCCGGTTTGCAATTTTAGGCTGATGTGGAGTTGATTATGGCAGATGTAGCAGTGGCTGCTGAGCAGCAACAATTTGAGCAAGAGGATACATTCGAAGAGCGCGTGATCGAAATTGCCCGCGTGGCTAAAGTGGTCAAAGGCGGACGCCGCTTCCGCTTCCGCGTGACCGTAGTCGTCGGTGATAAAAAAGGAACCGTCGGCATAGGCAGCGGAAAGGCCAACGCGGTGCCGGATGCGATGCGTAAAGCCTCGGAGCGCGCTCATAAAAATATGCGCGTCATGAATTTATCGGGAACCACCATTCCGCACGAATCGCTCGGGGCTATTGGCGGGGCGCGTGTTTACTTGAAGCCTGCCTCAGCTGGAACCGGCGTGATCGCAGCAGGCGGCGTGCGCGCTGTTTTGGAAGTGGCAGGCGTGCGCGATATCCTGACCAAATCCATGGGATCGGCCAATGTGTTGAACGTGGTGATGGCGACCTTTTCTGCTTTGAACAATCTGAAATCTGTTCAAACGGAGGCAGCTCATCGCGGCAAGAAGGTCGAAGAATTGTTGCCATTCTGGGAACGGAGGAAGCAACATGCCTAAGAAGGAACTCACCGGCAAGACGATTCGTGTGACCCTGGTTCGCAGCCCAATTGGTAATACCAAGGACCAAAAGAAGACAGTGCGCGCGCTTGGTCTGCGCCGCATGCATCAAACGATGGAATACAAGGACACGCCGGCATTGCGCGGCATGTTGAATAAAGTAATTCATCTTTTGAAGATCGAAGAGTAGGTTGTAATGAAATTAAATGAACTTGTGCCCAATCCAGGCTCGAAGAAAAATCGTAAACGCGTCGGACGCGGCCCGTCCGCCGGTCAGGGAAAGACGGCGGGACGCGGCACCAAAGGCCAGGGTTCGCGCTCCGGCGAGGGCGGCCGCATCTACGCACAAGGCGGAAACCTGCCGTTCTACCGCCGCTTGCCGTTCATTCGTGGTGAAGGCTTTACACCGCCGAATCGGGTGACCTATAACGAAGTCAATCTCGACCAGTTGTCGGATGCCTTCAAGGCCAATGCGGATGTAACGCTGGAATCGCTCGCGGCCGCGCACCTGCTTCGGGATCCACGCAACCCGGTCGTCGTCCTGGGACGAGGCGAAGTAAATATTGCACTCAAAGTGAAAGTTCACCGCGTCAGCGCCAGCGCCAAATCCAAGATCGAAAAAGCGGGCGGTTCCGTGGAACTGATTCAATAATCCAGCGAGGAAATTTCCCATGAAATCATCGTTTTCGGGTTGGCGTTACCTTTGGAAGTCGGAAGATATTCGGCACAAGCTGATTATCACATTCCTGTTGCTGGCCCTGTATCGCCTTGCAGCCAACGTGCCTGTGCCGGGCATCAACTTCACGGCGTTGAAGGCGTTTCGCGCCAGCGCCGCGGCGAATACCGGGTTCCTCGGCTTTCTCGATCTGTTGTCAGGCGGTACCGTAACCAACTTCTCGCTGCTCTCGATGGGCGTTTATCCTTACATTACCGCACAGATCATTCTGCAATTGCTCGTCCCGATCATCCCTGCCCTGCAGCGCCGGATGCAGGAAGACCCTCGTGAAGGCCAGCAATGGATGGATCGCTGGACGTATTATCTTTCCGTGCCGATGGCCGCGCTTTCCGCAATAGGGCAGATTAACATCTTTAACTCTTTGTCGATACAAGCCGGACAAAGCGCCATTGTTCCTTTCGGGTTTAATAGTAGTTTGTGGCTGCCTTCACTGACCATCCTTTTGGTGATGACTGCCGGAACCATGTTTGCGATCTGGCTCGGTGAGCTGATTTCTGAATATGGGATTCGTGGACAAGGCCTGTCACTCGTGATCTTTGCAGGCATTGTTGCAAGGATGCCATCCAGCCTATTTGGCATGATGAGCGATCAACAGAACCGTTATTTCCTGTTAGTCTTTACGCTCATCGTGATCATTGCAACGATCTATGCTATTGTTTACATCCAGCAGGGACGCCGTAATGTGCCGGTGATGTATCCGGGACGCCGCATGGGTAATCGAATGTCCATGCCGGTCAAAGGCACGCTGCCGTTGATGGTCAATCTCGCCGGAATGATTCCGTTGATCTTTGCAAGCGCCATTCTGCAATTCCCGGCCATCATTGCCAGCTATTTCACGCAATCCTCCACGGCATGGGTCAAGCAATTTGCAATCTCGGTACAAACTACACTGGGCGGAACCGGTACGAACAACTGGGTATACTGGTTTTTGTATTTCCTGATGGTTGTATCGTTCACCTTTTTCTATACGTCCGTGCTGTTTGAGCAGCAGAACTACGGAGAGAACTTGAGGAGACAGGGTGCACAGATTCCGGGTGTTCACCCCGGCGAGATCACGCAGAAGTATCTTAATAAGGTGCAACAGCGGATTACGTTCCCAGGGGCGTTCTTCCTCGGTCTTGTGGCTGCGCTGCCATTTTTCCTCAGCCTTTTGTTGACTGTGTTTGGGGTTGGGAGCGCCGCCAATTCAACAGGCTTGTTCTTGATTTCGTCTGCTGGCCTGCTGATCGTTGTGGGCGTGGTTCGTGATGTGTTCTTGAATATCGATGCGGAGATGAGATTGCACGGCTATCAGGATTCGCTGCTTGTGCGTTAGATTGGAGTAAAAAAGAAGGCAAACGTGGCAACCTATATTGTTTTACTCGGCCCTCCAGGTGTAGGAAAAGGTACGCAGGCAAAGGTTCTTGCCGAACGTACCGGTTTGGTACACGTTTCCTCCGGCGACCTGTTTCGCGAGTACATTAAAGGTCAGACCGAACTTGGCGGGCTTGCCAAATCCTACATGGATAAGGGCGAACTGGTTCCGGACGATGTGACGATTGCCATGATCAAAGACCGCCTCGCCCGCCCGGACTGCAAAGCGGGCGCGCTTTTGGATGGTTTTCCCCGCACCCCGGTCCAGGCCGACGCGCTGCATAACTTGCTTGCTGATTTCAAGGGCGATGTCGATTTGGTTCCGTTCATCAATGCGGATTCAACAGTGTTGATCGAACGTGTGTCAAGCCGCTGGCTTTGCCGCGCACAAGGGCACATTTATAACATGAAGTCGAATCCGCCCAAAGTCCCAGGGAAATGTGATGTGGATGGTTCCGAACTTTATCAGCGCGAGGATGACAAGGTTGAAACCGTGGCCAACCG
The DNA here is from genome assembly GCA_046707185.1 of Anaerolineales bacterium. Lineage (GTDB taxonomy): Bacteria > Chloroflexota > Anaerolineae > Anaerolineales > Villigracilaceae > Fen-1038. The sequence continues at coordinate 10,854 of JBJKOR010000186.1, forward strand.
CATCAAAGTGTATGCTGAACAAACGGCGCCGTTGATAGATTACTACCGCCGCGGAAACAAATTGGTTGAGGTCGACGGCACGCAGCCAATCGAGAAAGTTACCGATGCACTTTTATCTGTGATTGAGAAAGTAGTGAAGTGAAGAAATGAGCTGGGCTCGCCAAATACACATCAAAAGCCCTGACGAGATTAAAATCATGCGTCAGGCAGGTCGCATCAATGCTGAGATCTTGGCGACCATTAAAGATTTGATACATCCCGGTGTTTCGACCGCCGACCTCAACGCGGCTGCTGAGGAAGTGCTGAAGAAACATGGGTGTTATTCGCCTTTCAAAGGGTATAGTCAGCCGCCGTTTCCGGCTTCGATCTGCACCAGCGTGAACGAAGAGTTGGTGCATGGGATTCCGAGCAAGAAGCGAATCCTGCGCGAAGGAGACATCATCTCTGTGGATTGTGGAACGGTATTCGAAGGTTTTGTGGGGGACTCGGCAAAGACCTTTGCGGTGGGAAAGATTTCCGCCGAGGCGCAACGCCTGATGGATATCACGGAAAGTGCGCTGGCCGCGGCGATCGATAAAATGCGCGGCGGCAACCGCACCGGCGATATTTCGGCGGCGATCCAGGATTACGTGGAAAGCCGCGGCCTGCATGTCACGCGCGAATACACCAGTCACGGTGTGGGGCGGGAGATGCACGAAGGCCCGCAGGTTCCGAATTATGGAACGGCGGGAACCGGAATGCCTCTTCGTCCGGGAATGGTCATTGCCATCGAACCGATGGTGTTGATTGGCACGCACGAAACCCGTACCTTGCGCGACCGGTGGACGGTAATCTCGGCTGACAAGTCATTGACGGCACACTTCGAACATTCTGTGGCCGTCACCGAAGGAGAACCTCTTATCCTGACTGTCCCATGATTTGTCAGAGGGTGCGCTCAAAGGTTGTTACTTTCGGAATCCGAAGTCTCCAGACTTCGGGCGAAATCAGGAGATTTCGCACTCCGCGTTTACATACTTTGAGCGCACCCTTGTCAGATGAACACTGGACGTAAGAAGAAAT
>JBJKOR010000187.1:0-8971 GCA_046707185.1 Anaerolineales bacterium
TGGCAAACCGATGAAATTTACGAACATCACGGTTGGTTCTGGAAAATCCGGCGGGATGTGGCGTTCTGCTGCGCTCTCCACCAATAAATTCAGGATCGGTGCAGGAATGAAACTTGCCAGAGGCTCACTGGACCTTAACGTTTCTTCAATCTGATTGAGCAATCCGGATACGCCGCGCTCAAGAAGAAAATTGCTGGCTTGCCTCCGACGCGGAGTAATCTCATATTCCCCAAGCTGTTCGTCGCTGAGATCGTCTATGACAAATTTATAGTTGGGTTTGCCGTCATCGAAGTGGAACTGTTCTTTGACACGTTCGTAGGCAGGTAAGGAAAGATTGACGCGTGCGTTCATGCTGTTCGATTCGGTCAACTTGGCTTGTTGTACAGCTGTTCCAAGCAACACATGTTCCATGCGGCGCGGCGTTCCAATATCGGCGCTGAGGAATTTTCCGGTGTGAATGCCAATGCGCATTTGGAGCTGAAGCTTTCCGGCGGGCGTATCGATGGCAGAAAATTGTTTCATGGCGCGCTGCATTCGAAGTCCGGCTCGAACCGCTTGAAGAGGGTCGTCCTTTTGTTCGGTTTCAGGAAAAAATGCGAAGAGCGCGTCGCCGGTAAATTCCATCAAATCGCCGCCTGATTTGCTGATGATCTCGATCATCCTGGCAAAATATGCGTTGAGCGTTTTAAGAAGCGATGCTGCACCGACTCTCCCCTCTGAGGCATTGGCTTCCATAAGTTTCGTGAAACCAGCGAGATCAGTGAACATCAATGAGCCGCGTTGCCACGCATAACGGACTTGTCCCGGCTGTGGCGCGCTTTCCGATAAGGCGCGTGCCGTGTAATCGTGCAGGATTCTTTGGAGTGTCCGCAAATGTTCGAAGACGCGCTCCAACATAGCCGGCGAAGGATCGACCCAAACGGAAGCATATAAATCCGCCGGCAATAAATTTCTTAGACGGTTTTCTATGGATAATAAAGGAGAAGAGGAAGGCAGCATAAAAAGATTATACTTGAAGTTCCATTCAGATCGAATAAAAACAATTCACTAACTCGGAGGAGTTCCCATGAAAGATAAAATGTTCGTTGTAGTAGTAATGGTTGCAATGTTTGTACTTGCAGCATGTGGAGGTGGAGCGGCCACAGCGACGAGTACAGCGAGTACAGCCAATGAAGGGCAAGCGGCCAATACGCTCGCTGCTACTTCCGCTCCTGTTGCCACCGCAGTTCCCGCGGCATCGCCGACCCAAGCCGCTACTTTGGCAATAATGATGGATCCGGCATTCGCCACCGATACCACTTCGAGAACGGCCGTCAGCCACGTGTATGAAGGTCTGGTGGGGTCGAATAGCAGTGGACAAGCGATTGGCCTCTTGGCGTCAAACATTTCTGAATCGGAAGACGGGCTTGATTACATCTTCACCATACGTACAGGTGTAACCTTTCACGATGGCACGAAACTGGACGCGGATGCCGTGATCACCAATTTCAATCGTTGGTTCGACCCGAAGGATCCCCTGCATGGTTCGGGTACCTATTCGGAATGGGTCGCGGCCTTTGGCGGGTTCAAAGGGGAAATCGATGCTGCCACGAAGGGCCCCAAATCCGAAGTGGATGGCATTCAAAAGCAGGATACGATGACGGTCATTGTTCACCTGAACCGACCCGATCCGATCTTCCTATCGAAGTTGGCTGACCCCGCTTTCTCGATTGTAAGCCCGGCGGCATTAAAAGTTGCAGGGTTCGGCACGGCATCGGGAGTAGACGGTGGAAGCGGCCCGTATAAATTGGGCACGTGGAATGCGACCAGCCTGAGTCTGGATCCATATTCGGGTTATTGGAGGTCTGCGTTAGTTCCAACTTCCAGCCTGACAGTCACACTTGGTCAATGAAATAATAATGAAAAAAAAAGAGCCGATTTTTTAATCGGCTCTTTTTTTCAGCTATTGGCTAACGTGCTGTCCACGCCGGGTCACCGTTGTATCCGGGACTATTCGTTAACTGCGTGACTTCATGAGTATCGACTACGATTGAGTAGAGTTGAATGTTGGTATTTGCGGCACAATTCTGCGATGTGGCATTTTGGGGACACCCTTGAAATACTAACCGATATCCATCTGGAGACCAAATTGGGTCGCCTTTTACTGAAACGCCAGTAATTAAGGTTGAAAGCACACCACTCTCGAGGTCGATCAAGTCAATATCGGATGTACCGCTACGTATAGAGCGGAATGCCAGCCAGTGTCCATCTGGCGACCATGCGGGAATACCATTTTCCCATTGACTGTCGGTGAGGCAGTGATGGTTGCTGCCATCGCGATTTATCACGCAAATGTTTGCAACTTGCGGGGATGAGTAGAAACGGTATGCAATTTGGCTTCCGTCTGGCGACCAGACTGGGTCGGTGCTTGGATACGTGTCATTCGTTAGTTTGATGGGCGCTTGATTCGGTCTTGCCAGGTAAATATTTGCATTGCCTCCATTATGGTTGCTGACGAATGCTATTAGCGCGTCGCGTGGCGACCAAACCGGGTTGATATCACCGTTGTCGTCGTTGGCGAGCGGGGATAAGCCGCTGCCATCCGAGTTAATCACGTAAATGCTCCACCGTCCGGATTGGAATGATTCAAATGCTACTTGCTGCCCATCCGAAGACCAGGATGGAAATGCATCGCTTCCAGAATTATTCGTCAGGCGAAACAACGTTTTATCCGCCACGTTGAGAATATCGATTTCAGCAGTTTTATTTGCAATGGAAGAAAACGCAATTTGGGCCCCATCTGGTGACCAGCGCGGTGATGAATCTTCTGTACCGCTGGTCAGAGGGGTTTGATCGGTTCCATCTGCATTCATGAGATACAAAGTCTTTTTCCCATTCCTGCTCGATATAAATACAATATGCCCGCTGGGCGGTGGAATCGGAACGGAAGTGGGCGTTGGGGTTGGTGGAATGATGACTTGCGGGACTTCCGTAGGTTGAACTGTGGGTCGTTTACGCGAGGATAGCCCGCTAGCCGCATCCAGCCCTTGTGCAAGATCACCGCTTCCCTGGCATCCGGCCAGCAGAAAGATTGTGCTCAATGTGAGCATAGTTAGAATATTTCTTGGGTTCAATTTCATTTTCAATGTGACCATCCTGCGAGAGTATGAAGTGAAATGATCGTTGTCGTTATACTCGATTGACAACGTTTGGCGTTTTACAGAAGCATAATACGTATTAACACTATTCAGTTAGTAGTTTGTAAAGGAAGGGAGGGGTCGGTGCTTGCAAAAATGCAAGGATTCCGGTGTTATTCTTCCAAACGGCGTGAACGTAGTTCTCGGGCTTTATCTATCAAGTTTTTGAAATAGAGGGTATCGGTAATTTCCGCTACTTGTTTGGCGCGGCAGGCGTCATCGATTTCAATGCGCAGTTTGGCGATCTCCGCGCGCAGTTTTTCCTCGCGAATATAGCCGGCCAGCGCAGCCGAAGCCAGCAGGACGAGGGCATCCAGTACATTGTCTGAAGAGAATGAAATAATATTTCCCGTATCCGGGTCCTTGGCGTTGATCAATTGAAGTACGCCGATGATTTCCTTTTCCTGACTTTCGAGCGGAATCGTCAAAAAGGATTTTGAGCGATAGCCGGTGCGCTGGTCGAATAATTTTGTGCCCGAGAAATCGAAACCTGCGGATGTTTCGTAGGCATCCGCAACCATGATTTTCCGACGCGTGAGTGCAGCGTAAGAAGCGACATTGGCGCGGTTCTCAGTTCCATCTTCCTTATAAAGTCGAACTGGTTCAAATGTGATCTCGTTTCTGCTGGTTCCGCCCATTGTGATGCCTAATGACGCATTGCGCAAAATCATGAACCGAAGCACCTGGTCTTCCAACAAATACAGCGTGCCGGCATCTGCATTGGTTACGCCCTGCGCTTCGACCACCAATGTTTCCAGCAGCCGATTGAAGTCTTTTTCTGTCGAAAGCGCCACACCGATCGGGATGACTCGTTGCAGGAGTTTTAGCTGCTTATCACGGAATGCAACGCTGCGCCCCATGCTATCTACGATGCGGGCCAATTGAACAAAATCATCCTTTTGTTCAATCAAGTCCGCCAGCAGGCTGGGTTGGTATTTGCCATTTTCAATGGCGTTGACAGCCTGCATGATACGCGTGATCGGGGCGGTCTTTTTTCTGAAAACTTCCGGCATATTAGAGAGTATACCACTTGCCATTTGTATGCAGCCCCAGTCGATGAGGTACAACCCGGGCTTATGAATCACCCATTCTGGCAAGGGTTATAGGCTATTGTCGACCTTCCCACTGAAGGGGAGATCACCATGAGCATGTTCGACACGGTTTACGCCGAAACGGTACTTATGGGTAATCACCGGGTAGATTTAGCTTGACGAGACCACCCCAGAAAAGTAAAATCACCTGCGATTAACAATTGCATAATGGAGAATTAGCGGCTGGGTCTCATGTGGTTTCGATACGGCAAAAAGCGCCTAAACAACCACCGGTGAGATCACGAGGTGGAGGTTCCGTCTCGCGAGAGACGCGTTAATCCCTTACTTGAAAAAGGAAGTGGAGAAAATCGGATTGATCAGCGGATGCCTCCAGAGTCTTTCACGGACTCTCTTCTCCCTTCCAAGGCAAGCGCAAAGAGTAATCGAGTTTAAAAAGACTCCCTTGCTCGCCGCCGAAAACCACACGGTAACGTGCGGCACAAAGCGGGCACAGTGAAACAGGTGGATTCCACCTGTCTGCATTTGGAAAGGCTGTCTTTTTAAGATCGTGTCATATCAACACGGACATGCCCTGCATGTCCGTGTGTTTTTTGGAGAAAGAATGAATTCGAGCCGTTATCATATCGAAACAAATGTCGTGCCGCCGCCGCCCGGCGGGTATCCGGTTAAATTTGCGATTACGGAGGGCGACACCTATATCAAGTACGGTCATCAGGTCTTCGAGGGACGTTCCCAACGCGGCGATGATTACTGGACAGCGGAGATCATCACCCAAACCTGGTATCAGGCTGAGACGGGCCGCATTCCGATTTCGGGCGCGGGCTACGGCGGCAAGTTTGCGTCGGAGGGCTTCGATAGTTTATGGCTTGATATGTCCGAAATTGTGCGTCCGACGCGCGACGGTATTCACGGGCGTGAATATATCTCCACGCAGGTGGACATTGGCAGCGGATTGGATAATCTGACCTTCGATAAAAACGGAGGGTTGACCGCATCTTTGCCTGCCTGCTTGAGCCTGCCCATTCCTATTCTGTTCGATCCGCTGCCCATGCCGTTACCGGGACGCGGCGCCCTCCAAGCTGTTGCATCCGCGGCAAAGACTCTCGGCACATTGGCGTTGATCACTCCTGCAGATTACAAAGCTGATCTCGACTCATCCAACCTCGGACTTTTACTCACGCCGAACGAACTCGATTCGGAATTCGATTTTTCTCCGCGTTACGTTGAGATGGATGTCAGCAATATCACTGACTCTTCTGCGATCCCGGCTTTACTCGACAAAGCCGCCTCGCGCTTCCCCGAAGCTGTTATCGGCGTGCGGATGCCACTCGGTCCCCAAGCCGCGGATTTCGCCACCGAATGCGCGAAGATGAACGTTGCCGTGATCCACTTGACCGCCGATGAAATTGGGCGCGACACTCACCAATTACCAATTCCCGATTCATTACGACAGGTGCATACCGCTCTCGTGAAATCTGCCCTACGTGATCGAATTACGATAATGGCCTCCGGCGGCATCGGCGCAGCGGAACATGTGGTCAAAGCCATTGCCTGCGGCGCGGACGCGGTGGCAATTGACTTTGCGATGCAGATCGCTTGGGGCTGTTCGTTGTGGGCGGATAAAGCCAAATGTCATGTGGAGAGCGAAGAGCTTGATCCGATTTGGGGCGCACAGCGACTCGTCAATTTGATGAACGCCTGGCGCGACCAAATGCTCGAAGCGCTCGGCGCAATGGGCTTGCGCGAAATCCGTCGCCTGCGCGGCGAGGTGGGACGCACCATCTGGCAAAAAACTGAAGAAGCAGCTTTCAAGGAAAACTTCGGGGGAAGTAAAGCTCTTTCTGCGCTGCCCAAGCTCAAAGTCGAGGCAGGAGCCGAAGGAGATTTTCGCTGGACTCAAACCTTATTGCAGGCCTCCCAGCAACAAGCGCGCACCGGCCAACCGCCGATCGGCTATGAATGGGATTATCGCTTCGGCGCATCCGAAGGCGGATTTGACCGTCTTGCCTTTGGGTTTGAGTTCGAGATGGATCCGGCGAACCCGCCGATTGCCGATCCAAAAGATTTTGATCTATCCTTGCCGCTCAATCGCCGCTCCGATGGCAGGCCTGAAATTGTTCTGCCTTTGCCGTGGTACGGCGCAGGCATGTCGTACGGTTCGATTGGCTTGCCCGTGATGCGGGCGCGGGCGCAGGCTGCACAAACGCTCGGCACGTTCATTTCAACCGGCGAAGGCGGCTATCCCGATGAACTGGCTGAATACAGCAATCACATCATCACACAAGTCGCGACCGGATTGTTCGGCGTGCGTGAAGATACGATTGGGCGGGCGCGCATCGTCGAGATCAAATACGCACAAGGCGCCAAGCCCGGCTTGGGCGGACACCTGCTCGGAAATAAAAATACGGAATCCGTGGCGCGCATACGCGAGGCGGTACAAGGCACGTCGCTATTCTCGCCGTTTCCGTTTCATAGTGTGTATTCGGTGGAAGATCATAAGAAGCATGTGGATTGGCTGAAGCAAGTCAATGAGAAAGCTTTGATCTCGGTGAAAGTTTCCACACCGACCGATGTGGATATGGTGGCGGTCGGTTCATATTACGCGGGTGCGCACATCATTCATCTCGATGGCTCGTATGGTGGAACCGGCGCGGCGCCAGAGATTTCCAAGAAGAATATTGCCATGCCGATTGAATATGCCATTCCCAAAGTTCATAAGTTTTTGGCGGCGGAAGGCATCCGCGATCAAGTAACCTTGATGACGTCCGGCGGTTTGCGTTCGGTATGGGATGTGGCCAAAGCCATTGCCCTCGGCGCGGATGGAGCGATCCTCGGCACGGCAGAGTTGGTGGCGATTGGATGTATGCGCAACGCGCAATGTGAAAAAGGCTTGGGCTGTCCGTTTGGCATTACCACTACCGATCCCGAACTTGCCAAGAAGGTCGACTCAGTTGAGGCCGCGCAGCGCATTGTCAATTTATATAGGAGCTGGTTATGGCAACTGGCGGGCATCTTGAAAACGCTTGGCATGAAGTCGGTAAGCGAATTGCGCGGGCGCAGTGATTTGTTGATGTATTTGGAATAATTTCGCTGGTCTCGATACGGACTTCGTCCTACTCGACCAACAGCGCCGCGTATCGAGACCAACTTACAACTTGAGCATGATGAACTTCGCGAAAACTAGTGGTCTCGATATGCCTTCACTTTGTTCGGCCTACTCGACCACCGCTGGTCAGTTGAAGCTTTGGAGAAAGACATGAAAACATTTAGTGAACAGATTCTCGAATCGAGAAAATCTTTGATTGCGCTTGCGCCGCAATTCAAGCGAAGCGAAGATGCGGCGGAGGGCGGATGCGGCGTACTGGGATTAGCGGCGAACATTCCGGTTGCGGGCAAACACGTGTTGACCGCTTCGACACAAATGCACAACCGCGGCAACGGCAAAGGCGGCGGCATCGCCATGGTCGGTCTCGATCCTGCGCAAGTCGGCGTGGATGCGGAGACGCTGCGTTCGCATTATCTGCTGCAGGTTGCGCTGCTCGATCCATCGGCCCGCGCCGAGGTCGAATCGGAATTCATCACGCCGAACTTCGATATTGCTGCTTCATATGAACTTCCTCATCTCGATGATTACCGCAAAGTGGAAGGGCTTGATGTTCCCCCACCGGATGTGTGGCGTTATTTCGTGCGCGTCAAGCCGGGCGTCTTGGCGGACTTCGCCAAATCAAGTGGACTCTCAGCCCCTTCGACAAGCTCAGGGCAAGCTCTAGACTCCGCCGCGCTCGAAGATGAATTCGTTTATCAAAACACGTACAAACTCAATGTCAAATTTTATGCGAGCTTGGGCGATAAGCGCGCCTTTGTGCTAAGCCATGGAAAGAATCTTTCTGTAATAAAAATTGTCGGATACGCAGAACAGGCTGTTGCTTATTACAAGCTCGAAGAACAGACCGCGCATGTTTGGATTGCGCATCAGCGTTATCCGACCAAGGGACGCGTGTGGCATCCGGGCGGCGCGCATCCGTTCATCGGTCTGAATGAAGCGTTGGTTCACAACGGCGACTTTGCAAACTATCACGCCGTGAGCGAATATCTACGTCAACGCAACATCGGTCAATTATTTTTAACGGATACCGAAGTCAGCGTGCAGCTATTCGACCTGTGGGATCGCGACTATCAGTATCCGCTCGAGATCACACTCGAAGCGATGGCCCCGACCACCGAACACGACTTCGTGATGCTGCCGCCTGAGAAGCGCGAACTCTATCGCGCGGTGCAGCGCACGCACATCCACGGTTCACCGGATGGTCCGTGGTTCTTTATCGTGGCGCGCTCGAAGAACGATCAATTCGAGTTGCTTGGCATCACCGACACGTCCATGTTGAGACCACAAGTATTTGCGCTCTTCGAGAACAGAGATTCGAGAATAGAGAATAGTAAAGTGCAGATTGGTTTGATTGCATCCGAACGCCAGGCCATCAATGCTTGTATGCGTTCGCTGACATCCGAAGACTGCCGCTTCAAACCGCTTGCGGATAAATATTGGGTGGCGCGCGGCGGCTCGCATACCGACGGCGGTTCATTCCGATTTACAGTTGCCCCCCTCGCTATGGGAAAGGGGTCAGGGGCGAGGGGTCTAACCTGCACCAATAAATTTGGCGAGCCAGTGAAGCTAATGGAGAATCGAGATCACGCGCCATACAAGCTCGATGCAGAAAAAGCCTCGCCGGATTTCCGCAAGGC
>JBJKOR010000188.1:0-1972 GCA_046707185.1 Anaerolineales bacterium
TCTTTTCCTTGTGACGCTCGAGCGGCCAATACCGTTGCGGCACGCCATAGCCGCGGAATGCGCCGGAAGGCGGTGTGTTGGTGTAAACAATATCGGCATAGAAGCGGATGTTCGGCGACTTGCGATATTCGCCATCGCCAACGTACAACGCCATGGCTTTATGTCCGGTGTTGCCGGTGACGGTGAGCGCGTGGCAGCCGTACGCGCCGGTATCCGAGAGCGCATACATTTCGTTGGCGGTGATCGTCCCGTCTTTCTTGACACCGGTCTTCATCTTGATTCGCATCGGGTGACGCGAACGCGACGCAACGAATTCCTCTTCGCGCGTATATTCATAGATCACAGGCCGCCTGGTGGCGATCGTCAAATGCGCAGCCACATCTTCGATCAACACTTCCTGTTTGCCGCCAAAGCCTCCGCCGATACGCGGCTTGATCACGCGGATTCGCTTGATCGGTAATCCAAGCACCGGAGCGAGCATACGCCGTGCATGGAATGGAACTTGTGTGGAGGTTCGTATCACCAAGCGGTCGTCTTCATCCCAATACGTGACGCACACGTGCGGTTCGATGTGCGCCTGTTGAACTTTCGGCACCTCGTATTCGGCCTCGAAGATTTGATCGGCTTCTTTGAATCCTTTTTCGACATCGCCAATGTCGATGCGGATTTCCGCAGCCAGATTCTTTTCCGGGTTCGAATCCGCGAAGTTGACATATTCCGGTTCATCGTGGATTCGGATCGCATCGGGACTCATGGCTTGCCGCGAATCGAGAATCGCATCCAGCGCTTCATACTCGACCTCGATCAGGCTCAGAGCTTTCTCCGCAATTTCCGGCGTCTCTGCCGCGACGAATGCGACGCGGTCGCCAACGAAGCGGACTTTGTTATCCAGCGAAAACATATCGAGCGGACCCGGTATCGGGTCGGACTGACCGGCAGTGGAATACACCACGCGTGGAATATCCTGCCACGTCAAGACCGCGGCCACGCCTTCCAGCGCACGCGCTTTGCTGGCATCGATCTTTTTGATGCGCGCATGAGCATACGGTGAAAGTAAGACTTTGGCATACAGCAAGCCGCGCTTTTCGATATCCGCAGTGAAAGCCGGTTTGCCTTGCACCAGTTTGACCGCGTCCAGTTTCTTTTCGGGTTTGCCAACCGTTTGATAAGTTTTTGTTTCCGGCGTGACCACTACTTTGGGTTTGGTCAATATATTTGCAAATTGATCGCTTGGGGACTCGGAGATTTCCGGATTTGTCTCTGGCGGTTTTCCAAAATCCCAATTCACGGAATCCCAGTTGACGGGTTCATCGCCACGCATGATCGCTGCCGCTTTCAATACTGCCTGCACCGGCTTGAGATAACCTGTACAGCGGCACAACACGCCAGAGATCGCTTCACGCACTTCTTCTTCGCTTGGATTCGGATTTTTGTCCAATAAGGATTTCGCGGCCAGGATTTGCGCGGGCGTGCAGTATCCGCATTGGATCGCGCCCGATTCGACAAACGCCTGTTGAAGCGGATGCAGCCCCTCGGTCTTTTTCCAACCCTGATCGGGATGCTCGCCCAACGCTTCGATCGTGACGATGTTGTGACCCTCAGCATTCGCTGCGCTCGCGGCCAGCATGGTTCCGGCATTGACCGGCTTGCCATCCAGCAGGACTGTATCGGAACCGGTCAAGCCATCTTCATCGCCGAATTTGATTCCGTAAAAACCAAGCTGGCGAATGGCGGAAAATAAAGTCTCGCTTGGTGTAACTTCAATATCGTAATTTGTTCCATTGATTTTGAGTTGAATGTTCATAGGGCACCTGATTTTATTTGCATGTGATAATGAGACTCGGCCTGCTGTTTGGCGGACCGGCAACCGGTTCGAACACAATTTTATCAGCATAGGCAAGGGGTTGCTGCCTGCAGCCGGCGATCATGGACCGAATCGGTTGTGAAAAATCCACGATGACCGCACTCGTCG
>JBJKOR010000189.1:0-2570 GCA_046707185.1 Anaerolineales bacterium
CGGCTGACGGCGGAGAGGCTTGTGTAGTTTCGCGGCTTTGAATGTCGCGGCTGACGGCCTGTCCAAATAGATCGTAGATGCCTTTAAATCCCACGAAGCGGCCCTGATCGGGCGAGACTTGTCCGCGGATCATCTCGGCCGGGAGTGAAACCAAAAGGCCAATTTGATCATAGACGGCCAGGAAACCATAGCTGGTCGATTCGATGATCGAGCCTGAGCGCACCATGGCGTATCCCATCGAGACGCCGATCGCGCCTTCACTTTGAGAGCGGGTACTCGACGGTGTGGCAACGACGGTCACGGTTTTGCCGCCGCGTCGAAGCACGAACGTTACGGGTTTATCCAGGTTGGCATAGACCAGATCGTGCAAGGTATTCGGGTCGGAGATGGCCTGTCCGTTCACGCTCACGATGATATCGTTGGCTTGGATTCCGGCTTGCGCGGCAGGCGAGTTGGGAAGCACGTCCCCGATCTGTACTTTGTTGTAATCAGGGACACCCATCTGATAAAACAGGAAGGCAAACACCATCACTGCCGTGAGAAGATTCACGGTCGGCCCGGCAAAGAGCACAGCCAGCCGCGTCCACGGACTCGAGGCGGCAAGTCCGCCCGGAATGTTCGGGTCGTTCTCACCTTTTGGACGGACGAACCCGCCGAGCGGCAGCCAGTTAAGCGTAAAGTCCGTTCCTTTCCAATGGAACAATTTTGCAATGCGCGGCGGAAAGCCTATGCCGAACTCTTCGACCTCGACACCCAATAAACGCGCCACGATAAAATGTCCGAACTCGTGCGTTAAGATCACGCCCGCGAATACGAACAGGAAAATCAAAGCAGACAACACGTAAATATTCATTCAGTACCTCAGCTTGTAAAAGCCCTTAATTATATCCTGATTATATTAGGGTCAGATGAAGCATGGATGAACGCACGATGACGCCTCTTACCCCTTGATCATATGTTACTGCGAGGAATGGCGCTCGCTGGTTTCGATACGGTCAAGAAGCACGCTCGACCTACTCAACCAGCACCGCGGCACGGTAATCTCACTAACTATCGAACAACCGTTGAATAAATCATAACAGGCATCAGACGATCATTCTTCCACGATTCTTGCCGGGCCGCCCACGCGGCTGGTCAACACATCTTTGACACCTGCAATGCCTCGAAGTTGGCTTGCCAGCTTTTCCGCCTCCTTCTCTGGACAAAGGATGTGGACGTTCGCCCCGGCATCCACCGTATAACAGGCGGACACGCCCGCCTCGCGCCATTCGCGGACGGCTTGCATTACACCCACGGAAGTTGGAAGCCAGTAATGTAGCGCGGGCTGGGAGGTCATCATCACAGCGTGCATCATATCCGAATCCAATTCGACAATGGACGCCAGCGCCTCGAAATCGCGTTCGAGGATTGCGCGCCGGCAAACTTCGAGCCGGCGCGGCGCATCTGCCACGCGTGCGGCTTGCAAAGGGCTGGTGGCTGCCAGTGCATGGCCCTCAGTGGAACCGGTCTTTTTGTGGGACGAACTGATGACAGCGATGCAATCGGCCAATGCCCAATGCTCGCGCGGCGCAATCGAATAGGCAAACGAATCGTCATCGCCGCTGCCCATTTGCCATTCGACGAAGCCTCCAGGGATGGAACGCGCCGCCGAACCGGAACCGCGTCGTGCCAAGCGCGAGAGTTCGGGTTCGCTCAAATTTAGTCCCGCGGCTTTGCTGGCCGCCATGGCCAGCGCGGCAAAGGCGGAGGCGGAGGAGGCAATTCCCGCACCGGACGGAAAATTATTTTCGCTGATGACTTCCGCCTGGTACTTAATCCCGCCCATTTTGCGGACCAGATCGAGGATGAGCGAAGCGCGTTCAAGCCCTGAACCGCTTACTTCACGTCCATTGATAATCAGTTCATCGAATGGCAGGGACGGCTGAAAACTCACAGTCGTACGCGTCAACAACCCGTCGAGGTTGAACGAGATCGAACCGTTCGCGGGGAGTCGCAAAGCGTCATCGCGGTTACCCCAGTATTTGATGACGGCAATGTTTGGATGAGCCAATGCGGTAATGGACTGCACGAATCAAGTCTACCACGTTCTACCAATCGTTATTTTTTTCGTAGCCCAGTCTGACTAAAAGGTCTCCCGTCACATCCTTGAATAATTTCCTGTGCTCATCGGTAAAATGCTCACGCCAGCCGCCGGTTTTCCCCGAACGGAAAGTGCGACTCTTCTTCGGCTGGATCGCGTCAATCAAATCGGATAAAGCCTTCTCGCGCGGCGTTGGGATTTTGTAGCCGGTCTTTTCCACTTCATCGAGCATGGCGTTCAAGGTAGCATCACGCTTGTCGATCAAATCTTCAAAGCGCAGGCACATTACATTTTCTTGCTCGAGCCATTGGAACACGCCTTCGTAGCGCTGCTTCACACTCACCATATATAAGCCATCCTGGTCGATGCCGGTAATCGCAATTTTGAGTCTCGCAGAAAAATCAGGAAGGGACTTATAGTAAGCGTGCATTCCGTGTTCTTCATACATATCGGTCGCGAAGAAGACCTGCGAGACGAGCATATCGCGCGG
>JBJKOR010000190.1:0-2754 GCA_046707185.1 Anaerolineales bacterium
GGATTCCATACACACCACCATAAAAAGTCAAATTCTCCCAAACGGTCAACTCGTCATACAGCGCAAACTTCTGCGACATATATCCGGCGCGGGCGCGCACTTCTTCGCTTTGCTTGAAGGCGTCATAACCCAGCACCGTCGCTTTGCCATCCGAGGGTTGCAGCAATCCCAGCAACATGCGGATCGTCGTGGTCTTGCCGCTTCCATTCGGACCGAGATAGCCGACCACTTCGCCCGCTTCGATTTCAAAGTTGATGTGATCCACCGCGACGAATTCACCGAAGCGGCGTGTGAGATTTTCGGTGATGATAACGGATTCACTCATAAGCCTGCTCCACCCCCTCTTTCTCTCCCCCCAAATGTGACGAATTTAAGCGTCGCATTTGGGGGGAAGTTGGTGGGGGGTAAAATTTTATTCATAGGATTGCTCCGATAAATAAATGAAGACATCTTCCAATTGCGGCGGGATGCTTCGCAGACGATTCAACTCCGCGCCTGCGCTTCCTATCTCGGACGGCAAGCGGTTCATTACAACCTGGGCTTTACCTTCCCTGACGCGTAAGTGCAGCCGGTCGCCGAAGGCGCGCACATCCTCCACATTTTCATCCTTCTGTGCGATATGACGCAGTCCTTTGATCGGCTCGCCGCTCAATTCGAGAATGCGATCCTTCAACATGGCGCGCAACTCAGATGGCGATCCCTCTGCAATGATTTTTCCATCCCGCATGAATCCAACTCGATTACAGCGCGCGGCTTCATCCATATAAGGTGTTGAGATTAAAACGGAGACACCTCCTTCTGAACCGCGAAGCCGCGAAGAACGCGAAGATTCTTTTTCAGATTCCTTTGCGCCCTTGGCGTCTTCGCGGTGCAAAGAAGATTCTGATGCAAGTCTGATGACGAGCTGCCAAAAATCCTGGCGCGTGACCGGATCGACACCAGTGGTCGGTTCATCCAATAACAAGACGCGCGGACGTGTCACCAGCGCCGAAGCCAGTCCAAGCTTTTGCTTCATGCCGCCGGAGAGGTGTCCCGCGCGGCGATCTTTGAAATTGGCAAGCCCCACGAATTCCAAAATCTCCATGCAGCGCGGCAGCCACTCGTCCGGTTTCATACCGCGCACTTCGGCAAAGAAGCGGATGTTTTCAAGAACGGTCAATTCTTCATACATTGAAAAGCGTTGAGAGAGATAACCGAGTTGGGCACGGGCATCTTCGGTTTGCTTATTGATGTCGTAGCCGCAAACCGAAACATCACCAGAGTTTGGCAGGAGCGCGCCGCACAATAAGCGGATCGTTGTGGTTTTACCCGCGCCGTCCGAGCCGACGAGTCCATAAATCTCACCCGGTTTAATATGAAGTGAAACGCCATCCACGGCATGTGTCTCGCCGAAATACCGAAAGAGATTATTTGCTTCAACAAGATTGTTCATTTGGATGAATTCCAATAACTAAAAATAAACAAGATGCTCAGGACAAGTTGAATCGCCCAGGTTGGAAGCATGGCGGAAAGTGTGATGAAACCAGTTGTTACGCCGAAGACTTCAGTAATAACTTCACCGAATACAACCAAAATTGTTATGAGCAAAATACTTTTGCGCTCCATCGGCCTTTGGTCCGCCCAGAGCAGAAGAACCGTCCAACCCAACATGAGCGGTGCACCCATTCCCATGGCATATTGATATTCAGCGCCAGGATGGAAGTTCGTCAGTCCATTATTCAATGCAAACAAAGGCGGGAACAACATGATGAGAAACGCAATCCCATCCAGGATGGCACCTGCCCAATAACTGATTCGCAGAAAAAGAATTCTATTTACCATAAAGGCACTTCGCTTTAATCAAGCCGCTTGCGGAAGCGCACCGCCGCAAGTCCCATGATAACCACGCCGAAGATCGTCAGCGCAATGACTTCGCTTTCAATTGCGCCAATTCCAACGCCTTTGATCAGCAGCGCGCGGATGATGATCAAATAGTAACGAAGCGGAATCACATACGAAACCGCTGCCAGAACCGGCGGCATCGCTTCGAGCGGAAAAAAGAATCCCGAAAGAAAAATCGAGGGCAACAAAGTCAACCAAACGGTGAGATAGGCTTCCTGTTGTGTATTGGCAATGGTCGAGGCCAGCAAACCAATACCAAGACTCGAAAGCAGCAACAAGCCGGAGGTGATCAGGACCAGAGTCAAACTGCCGCGTATCGGAATCCCAAACCACCAATGCCCGATAATGAGCACTTCGAAGGTATCGAGAAATGAAACGATCACATAAGGCAGCATCTTCCCTACAATAAGCTCCCAGGAACGAATCGGCGTAACGATCAACTGCTCGATCGTGCCGCGCTCGCGTTCGCGCACAACTGCCGTGGCGGTCAGAATCGAGGCGATCACATAGAGGATCATTCCGATCACGCCGGGGATCATGAAGTAGGAACTCTGAAGATCGGGGTTATACCAAACTTGAGTCCGCACTTCGACGGGAGGCGTGAGCGTGGTTGATCTGCCGGTGAGTTGAGCCTGATCCGACATCACCTGCGTTGCATACGCTTGACCGATCAACTGCGCCGCCGAGAGGGCGGTCGAACCGGCAGTGGAGTCCGAGCCATCCAATACCAACGCGACTTGTGCATCGCCTTGGGCAACATGTGTAGCGTAATCAGGCGGGATGATGAGCACGCCGCGCACTTTTCCTTCTTCGATCAAACTCCGCTCTTCATCCTGGGAACTGACTTCATAGGCAATATTGAAATAATTCGCC
>JBJKOR010000191.1:0-9347 GCA_046707185.1 Anaerolineales bacterium
TTCCACCTGTGAAAGGTTTTCTTGAGGGCTTGAGAAAAATCACTGAACGCGAAGGCGCGGTCCTGATCTTCGATGAAGTGATGACTGGTTTCCGCGTCCACAAAGGCGGTGCGCAGACTCTTTATAATATCAGACCCGATTTGACAACTTTAGGAAAAGTTATTGGCGGTGGACTGCCGGTTGGTGCATATGGCGGCAAAAAAGAAATCATGCAATTGATTGCTCCATCGGGCCCCGTTTACCAAGCCGGGACGCTTTCGGGAAATCCATTAGCAATGGCAGCAGGCATTGCAACTTTGGATTTGATTTGCGATCAAAAAGTTTGGAACGAAATGGAAACGCGCGGCTGTCAGCTAGACGCGGGAATTGAATCAGCGGCGAAAAAGGCCGGAGTTCCAGTGATCCAGACACGGGTCGGGACGATGCGGACAATTTTCTTTAGCGAGGCCCAGCCGCGAAATTGGTCAACGGCCAAGGGCGCGGATAAAGTCCGCTTTGGAAAATTCTTCCAGAAGATGTTGGAGAACGGAATCTACCTCGCACCGTCGCAATTTGAAGCGGGGTTCATTTCGATCATGCACGATGAAAAAATCATTGCTGAGACGATTCTCGCAACAGAGAATGCGATGAAGGATTTGTAGAAGCGCAAAAAGGCTAAACAAAGGTCGCGGGATGATATAAAGTCAAGAGTCGGGCAATGGCTTGCCCGACTCTTCTTTTACTCACAACACCGTAGGCGAAGAACAATATCGTTACTGCACACTCACGAGCACCGGTTTAGGGATTGGTCTCGATGAATAGCTTCACGATTTGTGGATCGAAGTATTTGCCGGCCTGCTCCTGGATGTATTTGAGCGCCCTATCACGGTTCCACGCGTCGCGATAATGGCGATCCGATGTGAGCGCGTCGAACACATCCACTACGGCGAACATGCGTGCGAATAACGGAATTGCTTCTCCCTTCAATCCACGCGGATAACCGGTGCCATCCCATTTTTCATGATGGCAGTAAGGAATGTCCAGTGAATATTTCAAATAGGAAATTGGGGAAAGCATTTGGTAGGCGTACGTGGGATGCCGTCGCATGATTTCCCAGTCGCTGTCTGAAAGCGGGCCGGTTTTGAGCAGGATCGTATCCGGGACGCCCATTTTCCCGATGTCATGCAACAGGGCGCCGCGGCGAAGGGTTATTTTTTCTTCGTCCCTCATTCCCATTTTCTCGGCGAGTTCCAGGAGCATTTCAGTCACGCGTTGGGTGTGTCCCTCTGTCTCCTTATCGCGCAGATCGAGGGCACGGGACCAGCCTTCGATGGTGGCATCGTATGCCAATGTAAGTTCTTTGTTGGATCGCTGCAGATTTTCGAACAGAGAGGCATTTTCGATTGCAATGGCGGCTTGCGTGGCGAGAGTCTCGAAGTAATCGGTCCACTCCTGTTCGGATGTAAATACTTTGCGATGGAAAATTTCGAGTACGCCTTTGACCTTTCCCTTGACGATCATGGGAGTAGCATAATGGGACAAAAACTCTTCATCTGCCAAAAGCACCGACCTGCTAAAAGTATCGGACGCCTGCCTCAGGTCCGGATAGGGGACGGTGCGATATTCCTGCGCGGCGCATCCCGCGCATCCGTACCCGAGTTTGACATGAGATTGCTCGATACGGCGTGTCCTGAAACCAACCCCTGCAACGTAGTCAAGCGTATGGGTAACAGCATCCAGAAGCAGGATGCTGGCCGCATCCACTTCAAGTTCGTCCCTTACATTTTTCAATATCACACTGAGTGTAACATTCAGGTCGAAGTTGGCGCTGATGGCAAGATCAATTTGATGTAGAGCAATCAAGTGATGCAATTGCTGTTCGGTTTGTTCATGAAGCATGACGCGATGGATGGCATTGGCGGCGATATCGGCAATCGCGTTGATGGTGCGCAATTCCTGTTCCAAAATGTTTGTACGCCGCGCGATCCACAATGCGCCAATCGCTTGTTCTTGCGCGATGAGCGGAACCGAAGCCACACACGGAGAATCGCCCAGCAGGTCAGCACGATAGAAGACCGGATCGGCATCCGCATGATTGTTTAGATAGGGACGTTTGTTATTGATCACCCATCCGCTAACTCCTTTATCTTGGGGAATGACCAATCCTGCGAATCTTTCTCCAACGGCTCCACGCCCCATTTCGACGATGATATCTCCGGTCTCTGGGTTGCGAAGGGAAATCATTGTGCCATCCGCATCGAACAATTCCGCCAACTGGCTGAGGATTACTGAGAGGATCTCTGTTTTTGTCGTGGCTTTGCGCAAGGCGGTGCTTACGGTAACAATGGCCTCGCGTTCCCGTTCATGTTGTTTGCGCTCAGTAATGTCTCGCCCGAGGATTTGTATGTAGCCCTCGCCCTGAAGCTGATAGGGAACAATTGCCACTTCCGCATCGAATTTTGTTCCATCCGCTCGAAGAATATTTTCTCTAACAAAAAAACCTGATTTACCCGTTCTTAGAATATGCTCTATTTCCTTGTTCACATTTTCACTGTAATCAGGCGGAAGAAATTCCAAAACAGATCTTCCAACAAGATCCTCTACGCTTTTCGCGCCGGCCAGCCGCACCGCGGCCGGGTTCACAAACACGATGCGTCCCTGACCGTAGACCATAATTGCATCTGGAGATGCATCACCCAACAGACGATAGCGTTCCTCGCTCTCTTGCAAATTCCGATATGCCAATAAGCTGAATAAAGCGTCGGACAATCGCCTGCCGATCTCCTGAAAAAGTCTCTCATCTTCTGAAGTCCAGACGCGCGCATAAGAACATTGATGTATCCCGAACTGCCAGGGCTTATCCATTTTGGGATAAAGAGCCATTGACATGAAAGACTTGATGGCAAAACGTTCTGCCACATCCACTGGCAATGGATTTGGGGTCTTCGGACCAAATTTCACTGGGCCGTCATTCTCCAACAGGACGCGTAGCGTCCTGGCGACATCCGTGTCCATGGGCACCTCATCCATTCCCAGTGCCAGAACGCCCGGGTATTCCGGTCGGGTGCGCTCCATGGGTGAGGACCACGATGAGGCATTAGGATCGCACGGATAGAGAAGAAAGGCTCTGTCGCATTCAAAAATAGACAAAACAATATCAAGAACATTGCCCATCATCTGTTCGAGATCGTTCGTTCCCTGCATGGCTCGATTGACCTTATCCATGCTTTCCAAAAACCGTAAGTGGGCCTGATGTTCAGCCTCTGCCTGCTTGCGTTCGGTAATGTCTTGTTTAACAGCAATAAAGTGACTAATTTCTCCCCCTTCTGCTCGAAGAGGCGCAATTGTCATTTCTTCTGTATAAAAATGCCCGTCCTGATGGCGGTTGACCAGCTCACCATACCAGACTTGCCCGGAGAGGATTGTATCCCAGAGATTTTTATAAAAGTTCAGATCTTGTTTCCCGGATTTCAAGATGCTGGGTTTCCGCCCAGCAACCTGTTGCATGGAGTAACCCGTGAGACGGGTAAAAGCAGGATTGACCCAGAGGATCTTTCCATCCCGATCCGTGATGATGAAACCATTGGCGGCAGCTTCCAGCGCCGCGCCTTGCAGGCGTAATTGTTCCTCACGTTGACGCAGGGTGATGTAGGCCTGTTCCCGTTCGGTTACATCGATCAGACTTAGCACGAGACCGTTAACGCGCCCATCTTCATCTTTTACAGGTTGGAGACTCCAATTCCAATAGGTTGTGCCTCGCTCAGGATGTCTTGCATATACAAAGGGTTTTGCATAGGCAACGTATGGCTCGTTCGTCTCGACGACGCGATGAAAGACTGCCTCATTTTCGGGATCAGGATATAGCTCAAAGTAATTCTTCCCCTCAAAAAAATCAGGGTCCTTTTCCTCTGATGCCTCTGCAAATGCGCGGTTAACACGGATGAAGTTATAGTCTGCATCCAGATAGACGAGCATGAATTCGGTTGTGGAGAAAATTCGTTCCAGCAGTACATTGGTCTTTCCCAATGTTTCCTCTGCCTCCTTGCGCTTCCTCCGGTTTTCTGCTTCATTCAAGGCACGTTTGACGGCTGGCACTAAACGCGCCAACTTGCTCTTCAGTACATAATCAGTTGCGCCATGGGTTAATCCTTCAATAGCAGCATCTTCGCCCAATGTACCTGAAACGAAGATAAAGGGGGTGTCTGGATAATTCTCCCGTGAGAAGTGCAATGCCGAAACGCCGTCGTAGGCAGGAAGACGATAGTCTGCCAAAATCAACTTATATTGACTCTCACTCAGGGCCCCGCTAAATTCGTTGGCAGCCTGAACGCGAGTGATTCGGCTGGAGATTCCCGCCGATTCCAATATTTCATGGACAAGTTCCGTATCGATTGCATCATCCTCCAGGTGCAGAATTTGGATTTCTTTTTCTGCTGAGATAGGTTCTTCCGTTTCGGATGCCATTATCATGATTTCCTTATCTTGTCAGGAGGGTACTCATTGATTAACGCCCAAAACACGCCGATCTGCTTGACCGCCTCTACAAAACCTGCGAACTTGACCGGTTTTACCACATAGGCGTTTGCTCCAAGCTGATAACACGTTTCCAAGTCACGGGACTCGCGTGAGGATGTCAGGATAACCACCGGTATCATCTGCAAATCCTTATCCGATTTGATTTGCTTGAGAACTTCAATACCATCCACCTTCGGCATTTTGAGATCAAGCAGGATCACGATCGGGTTTCCGCCGGGTTCTTTTACAAAATTCCCCCTGCGATATAAATAGTCCAGGGCTTCCGCGCCGTCGCGTACAATAAAAATGTCATTCGCCAGATTGTATTCGCTCAGCGCGTTGAGTGTGAGTTCGATGTCGCTCGGATCATCTTCAGCAAGAAGGATGCGTTTAAGTGTTTTCATGATTGTTCCGTTTTGGGTATTGGAAGCGAAACATAAAATGTCGCGCCGTGATCGACTTTTCCCTTTGCCCAGGTTCGGCCGCCATGGCGGCTGATGATGCGACGAACGGTGGCAAGGCCGATGCCGGTGCCCTCAAATTCATCGACACGATGCAGACGCTGAAAAACGCCAAAAAGCTTGTCTGCGTAGTTCATGTCGAAACCGACACCGTTATCTCGTACGAAGATTATGACTTCCGTATCCGAATCCAGTACACAACCTATTTCGATTTTGGCTTGTCGGCGTGGACGGGTGAACTTCAGGGCATTCGAGATGAGATTGAAAAACACAATTTTCAGCGTGGCTTGGTCCCCCCGTACCATGGGAATGTCTGCAATGCGCCAGTGGATATTCCTGTTTCTTACCTCCGGTTCCAGTTCTTTAATCACCTCCCGCACCAGATTCCCAACATCAACCTGTATATTTGATATTTCCTGTCGCCCCATTCTCGAGAAGGAAAGCAGATCGTCAATCAACACGCCCATACGCTTAGCAGCATCCGAGATATTTGCCATATAATGCTGGCTTTGCTCGTCGAGCAATGATTTTGTTCTTTTTTCCAGCAGCTCGATGAAACCGTCGATGTGCCGCAGGGGTGCGCGCAAATCATGCGAAACGGAATAGGCGAATGCCTCCAATTCCTTGTTGGCCGTTTCCAACTGTGCCGTACGGTCCATCACGCGTTGTTCGAGTTCCTGATTGAGCTTGCGGATTTCTTCTTCCGCCCTTTTGCGTTCGGTGATGTCGCGAACGATTCCCAGAAAGTTCCCATTCCCCAATAATTTTCCATTGATCTCCACAGAAAGCTGCGTACCACTTTTTGTAACCAATTTTCGTTCAGAGATTATAGTCTTTCCGGCGCGTAATTCATCAAATCGAATGGGTGTGATTGCCCGATCCTCAGTACTGACCAAGTCCCTCATATTTAATTTAAGAATTTCTTCCCGCGTATATCCGAGCATCGAATAGCCGCTCCGGTTTACATCCACATAATTTCCCTGCGGGTCAGCAACAAAAATGCCGTCGTTTGCCTCTTCAACCAGACTACGATATTTCTCCTCACTTTCTCGCAAGGCATCTTCGGCGAGCTTGCGCGTTTCGAGCAGATGGATTCGGTCGAGCGTGATCGCCATATGACTTGCCAAAGCCATAAGATATTCCTGCTCCGATGCTGTCGGGACCCGCACGCCTTCGTCTCCAAAGGTGCCTGTACCGACCGACCCCAAACGCCTGTCGAACAACATAATTGGAATGTTTACAATCGTACGATTTCCCAGCTTTGCGACAATCTCTTTATTTACACGTTCATCCACCTGTGCGTCTTCGACTACCACAATCCCTTTGGCTTCGGCAATTTCTTCGAGCATGCGGTCGCCTTGAATGGCAAGCGTGGCTGCCTCATCTTCTGACAAGGCAAACTCTTCAGACGGTCCGCCAGCGAAAATAACATGAGCGTACTTTTTGTCTTCCGTCAGCAGATACGCCCATAAGTTTTGATATCCGATAATGGTTTTTACTTCTTTTTGAGCAGCACTCAATACTTCGGCATAGGTTTGAGCTTGTTCCAGCTTTCGGGAGAGGCGAAGAAGAGACTGCGAATGCTGGTCTTTTTCCTTCAATGCTTTTTCCGATTGTTTGCGCTCGGTGACATCGCGGGCAATGCTGAGTACACTGATAACGTTCCCGGCTGCATCCTTCTCTGGTGCAAAGCGAACTTCAAAGATACGCCCACCCGTCTCTGTATCCCAATGCACTTCAGTTTCGTTGGTGATACCTTCGTCAAATGCACGCTGCAACTGCGACAGAAGCGCACCGCTCCGTTCCAAGTCACTAAGAAATGGCAATTCCTGGAATGTTTTACCGCTGATGGCTTCGGCTGGCATGCCAAGCGCAGCCTCGATAGCCGGGTTGGCATATACCCACCGGCCGTCGCGGTCGATCCGGACGACGAAGTCTGGGAAGTTTTCTGCCAGCGTCCGGAAGCGGCGCTCGTTTTCCTTGATCTCATGAATATCGCGTCCAATGGCGAGTACAGTATTGACCCTGCCGTCTGGACCGAATTCTGGAACAAATCGAATGTGGCCCCAGTGCATCTCACCGTGAGCGGTACGGAAAGGTATCTCCGCCATGTTTTCTGTGGCCGTTTCAAATGCCTGGCGCAGATGATCGACGTAGACTTGTGGAGCGGACAGCGGGGACTGGTCTATCGGAGTTTGGCCAAGTATATTTTCCATTGAGCTTTCAAACAGGCTTTGAATAGCAGGGTTAGCATAGATGCGGCGAAAGTCTCGGTCGTAACGGGCGATAAAGTCGGGGGAATTTTCCACGAGAGCGCGAAAGAGTTGCTCGCTGGCAAGAAGCTGCGCTTCTGACTTCTTATGTTCAGTGATATCGTGACCAATGGATAGCACACTGATTACTTTCCCATACCGGTCATATTCTGGAACAATGACAAATTCCAGAAAGAGTTCCGTTCCAGAGGCATTTACCCAGGTAAATTCTACTGTCTGAGTTAACCCAGTTGTCAGGGCCTTTTGGAGTTTTTCCATATATTCTTTGTTTACGGGGTAGGGAACTTTTGGAATATCGACAGCGGAAACATTAAGGACTTCCTGGGTGGATAACCCACTGGCTTTTTCCCAAGCAGGGTTCACATAGATTCGGCGCAGATTCGCGTCGTAATGAACTATCAGATCGGGGATATTCTCGACGAGGAGGCGATATTCCCGCTCGCGCGCGATCAATTCATCCTCCGCTCTCTTACGCGTGATGAGATGCGCTAATGTTGTGGCGTACAGTCGCAGAATTTCAAGCTGATGTTCCTTAATGGGTCTGCCGGTAAAAAGATTATCGACACAGATAACGCCGGACACCTCGCTGCCGTTCCATAGCGCGGCCTGGGCGTTGTCACCCTCACCAACTTTCCGTCCCAGGTGATCGCATAAAGGACAGTGCTCAACCAAAGCCCTTGGTTCCTTGTGGGAGAAAAGAAGCCACGCCAACCCTTCGTGCCTGAACTCGACCTGCGCGTCACGCTCATCCCGCAACTCGCCGCGTTCATCCGTGCCAAACGAGCCGCGCATAATGCCTAAGTGTTCTTCGATGAACCAGATACTCACGCGGTCAAATCCCAGGCGCGAGCGTGCCAATTGAACCGCCTGCCTGCATAAGTCATCGGTAGATGTTGCCTTGGAGAGTTCGTTGGTAACATCCTGCAATACCGCCAATTGTTTGGAAAATTGCAGTGTGGCCTCGCGATTTTGTTGCAACTCATCCTCAACCCGCTTACGTTCAGTGAGATCGACAAACGTGACAAGATGTTTTCCGCCAATGGAAGAATAACGAAATTCAATGTGACGATCCGAACCATCCTTACATCTGACAGTTGCCTCCACTGGCTCAATCTGACCATTATCCCTGATAGCCTGTTCCACCTTGGCCTGCCATGGAGCTTTGACTTTTTTCTGATATTTTTTATCCGGATAGGCGAGCGGCCACCAATGTTCCACATCCGGCATGTCTTCGATGGTATACCCAAATAGTTCGATAAACTTATCATTGACCCATTCGACGCGTTCCTCGGCTCCCGATGACACGACCATTGCCACAGGCGAAGCATCAATCAATTGTTTGATCTGTTTTTCGCTTTCCTGCAAGTTGCGGTATGCCAACAGAGTGCTTAACATGTCGGCGAGTCGCCACCCAATCTCTTGAAATAGCTTTTCCTCCCCTGGCGTCCAAACTCGTGTGTAGGAACACTGGTGCAGCCCGAACGCCCACGGCTTCCCGACCTTGGGATAAAAAGCCATGGCGATGAACGATTGCACGTTGAATGCTTGTGCAATTTCCGTTGGTACGGGATGTTTTTCCGTAGCGCCAAATTTCACTGGCCCATCTGCGTTCCGTAAGATTCGATAGGTTTCAGCTCCAGCGGGATCGAGGGGTAGTTCCACGCCAATGGGAAGTACGCCCGGATATTCAGGACGTGTTCTTTCCATTGGGACTTGCCAGGTGGGAGAATCCGGGTCGCATGGATAGACGAGCCACGCCCGATCGCATTCGAATATGGAAAGCAAGGTGTCCAGCACATCTTTCATCATTTGTTCCAGATCATTTGTTCCCTGCAAGGCGCGGTTGACTCGATCCATGCTTTCGAAATGCCAAAGGTGGGACAATTCCTCTCGCTTTGCGTACTTGTCGGCTGACGGCTTATCAGACCATTTTTTCTTTTTGTCCTGTGGCATAAGAACCTCCAGGGGATAAAACGTTGCATTACTCAATGTGTATTATGACACATTTGGCGGTGAACATCCATTAATAAGCGGTAATAACCGGTGATTACCTATATGTATCTTTACTTCACCCGTCCTTCGCGAAGCGCTTCTGTGAAGCGACGCAAGATCTGCCTGC
>JBJKOR010000192.1:0-7540 GCA_046707185.1 Anaerolineales bacterium
ATACATCGCTTCAGTATGATCTTTATAGAAAGAAGATAATTGTTCAGCGAGAGGCGCAAAGCGGCGATTGAAACCTACAGCTATCAGCGGACAGCCATCAGCCTTCAGCGCTTTGCTGATTGCTGAAAGCTGATGGCTATTGATTGCCAGCGGCTTCTCGACAAATACATTCTTCCCCGCCTTCAAGGGTTTGACAACCAAATCGGCGTGGGTGTCGTGACGCGTCAAAATCGCGACGGTGTTAATGTTTGGGTTGTTGATGATTTCATCGTCGGATGAAGTGGCATACGCAAAACCGAATTTTTTTCCGGAATGCTGGGCATGAAGGCCGCCTGAAGATGCAATGCCAACCAGTTCAACATCACCTATATTTTTTAGAACAGGCAATAACGTCGCATTGGCATAAAGTCCCGCGCCGAGAACACCTAACTTGACCGGAGACGATTGACCGTGGACTGCTTTAAATTCAATCTTTTCTCCGCCCTTCGACAGGCTCAGGGCTACGCTTGCTTCTTTTGTTTGATCGTAGGTCAGCAAGACACCTAAAAACGGCTTCTTGGTTTTGCTAGTAATCACTTCATATGCTTCTGCTGCTTGTTCGATTGGAAAGCGATGCGTAATTAAAGGCTGGACCTTCAACTTGCCATTCGCCATCAACTCGACGATAGACTCAAAATTTCTGCCTTCCGTCCAGCGCACATAACCGAGCGGATAGTCCTTGCCATCTTCTTCATAGGAAGAATCATAGCGACCGGGGCCATACGAACGTGAGTTGATAAACGACAATTCTTTTTCGTAATAAATTTTTCTTGGAATGTTTAATCCAACGGCGCCAGTAGCGATAATGCGCGCCTTGTCATGCGCAATAATTGCTGCTAATTCCACCGGATCATTGGATGATGTATCAGCACAGATCAGAACGACATCGAAGCCGCGGTTGGCGGTAAAGGCTTGAGCGGCGTCAACGGCTTTTGAACGGCGAACCGATTCGATTCCCAGAGATGAGGCGAGGGCGACTCGTTTCGGATCGATGTCGATGCCCAAGACGTTGCATCCCGCCGCGGACGCAATCTGAATCGCCAATAATCCCAAAAGGCCGAGTCCAATGACAGCCACACTCTCGCCAATTTGCGGCTCCGCCAAACGAAAGCCGTGCATGGCAATCGCGCCGAGCGTGGTGAAGGCCGCCGATTCGAAATCGACATTTTTGGGAAGCGGCGTGAGCAGGTTACGCGGCACCACGTTATATTCGGCATGGACGGCAAAACCGCCGCCCGCGCACGCCACACGTTGACCGATTTTGAAGCCTTGCATATTCTTCCCGAGCGCAAGGATCGTGCCCGCCGATGAATAGCCGAGCGCCATGGGTTGGTCGAGGCGATTGAACGCGGCTTGAACCGTTGGAACGACACCTTCGCGGCGCGCCTTGTCCATCACCTGCCGGACAAGATCGGGGCGCGAGCGCGCTTTGCCAACCAAATTCTTTTCGGCAAATTCAACGACCATACGCTCGGTTCCCGCCGAGACCAAACTCGCGGCGACCTTCACCAACGCAAAGCCTTCGCGCGGCGTTGGCACGGGAACTTCCACCACTACGGCCTTTCCATTTTTCATGTTTTGAAGCAATTGTTTCATTTGAGCCAGAGATTAGAGAAAAGATGATTAGAGAATAGAAGAGTAGAGAATAGAAGATCAGAGATCAATATCGTTTGCAGTAGCGGCGTCTTCCAGAGATTCGACAGAGTAAGATGCGATTGCTTCGCGAGTGGAATAGCCCGCTCCAGGTTCATTGGCACCTTGCTTGCTCTTTTTGAGAAAAGCAATATAACCATTGAGCATCTTATCTATTTCTTCGCCATCCGTTTCAAACTGCTTGTAAATCGCATTGGGAATGAACTTTGCTTCAAAAGCAAATAGCAGATGGCTCAAGGTTTCTTCCAACGAGCCACGCGCCATATAACAAAATCGGATGTTCTCCTGATAATAAAATCATCCATATCCTTCTGCGATATTCGCCGAGATGCTGAGAGAAGAACGGCGAAGTTGGGAATTCAAGTTCCATTTTTCTTCAGGGGGGAAACAGGGGCAAAACCTGCTCATAGATTTTAAGAGCAAAATCCTTTGCCCGTACCCAAACCTTCAACCGTTTTAATCCATCTACCTCATCGCAATCTCCGACCAGTCTCTAATCTCTGCTCTCCAGTGTCTGCTCTCTAGTCTCTACTCTCTTCACTTATCTATTATCTATCAGAAAAGTATACCTTAAGTTCGCCATGATATAATGCAACAAATATTTGACTTTTCTTCAGGAGCTTCTGTGACTGACATTCGCATTCAAAAATTTGCTAAAGTTTTGGTGGAACATTCGACCCGCATCAAACCGGGCGACCGCGTTGTGATCGAAGGCACAACGGCTGCCGAGCCGCTCATCCGCGAACTGTTTATTCAGGTTTTGGAAAAGGGTGGTCATCCGCACCCGATGATTGCTTTCCCGGGCATGATGCCGTTCAGCCAGGACGAAATGTATGTGACCTACGCCAATGAGGCGCAATTGGATTTCGTCCCGACGTTCTATAAACTTGCCTACGATCAGTTCGAATCGCGCATCCGCGTCCATTCGTCGACGAACACCCACGGCACCAGCAGCGTGGACCCGCTCAAAGTCCAGCGACGCGGCAAGGCACTGAATGCCATCACCGAGTCGCAGTTCCGACGCGGCGCCGAAGGCGTCTTCAAATGGGTCACGACTCTATATCCCACCGACGCCTATGCCCAGGACGCCAACATGAGCCTGATGGATTATTCGGATTTCGTCTTCCGCGCCGTTCACGCGCACGAGGACGATCCCGTTGCATATTGGAAAAGTCTCGAGGCCAAACAGCAAAGCGCCGTGGATTTTATGAAAGGCAAAAGCCAGGTGTCGCTGCGCGGCCCGAATGTTGATCTGACTCTTTCGATCAAGGGCCGCATCTTTGATAATTCCTTCGGCAGGTTCAACATGCCGGATGGCGAAATCTACACCGGGCCGGTGGAAGATTCGGTCAATGGCTGGGTCAAGTTTACGTATCCCGCGATTTACGGCGGTGTTGCGGTCGAGGGCGCGGAGTTGACCTTCAGCAACGGACGCGTCGAAACGGCAAAAGCTGAGAAGAATCAGGACTACCTGCTCAAGATGATCGAAACCGACGCGGGTTCGCGCTATCTCGGCGAGTTCGCCATCGGCACCAACAGTGACATCGACTGCTTCACCGGCAACATTCTCTTCGATGAAAAGATTGGCGGGACATTCCACATGGCGCTCGGCGCGGGCTATCCCGAAACGGGATCGAAGAATAAGTCCGCCATTCACTGGGATATGATCTGCGATATGCGTAAGGATTCAGAGATTACGGTGGATGGACAAATGTTTTATAAGAACGGACAGTTTGTGTTTGGAAAGGGCTTTGGTGCATGAATATTTTTCTTCCCACTCAGAGCCAATTCTCATTGAAATTTCGGCTGCTTTCCCCCACATCAAGCCTTGAATTTATTAAGAGCGAGCCAGATTTTGGGACGGCGTTTTCAAAAAGCCGATTTATGCACCAAAGCCGATCAAAACAATAAATCTGCAATTCTTTTGTCTGGCAGAATTGATGATGAGCCAACAATTGGCACGTTGCTGAAAAAAAGTGGGTTTTCAAAATTCTTCGATTTAGAGTTCATACGATATTTTTGCGATGAGTTGTACAATGAGCGTAACCCAATGCTGCACGGAGAAAATTTTAGTCAAGCAACTATGGAAAACGCCACAAAGAAACTTGCTACTCTTGAATATTTATTTTCAATAATGAGAACATTTATGGAAAGAAAAATCATCGGTAATTTTGAAGAGTTGCCGGCAGAAACTATACAGACTTTATTAGATACGTTTTCAGAAAAGCGTGCTAAAAAATAAACGCACCCAACAAAGCACACACTCCATCTCGCTCACTCTCAATGCCATTTAAAAAACAAATAAGTCTTCATCTTTCCAAAAATTCTCCGGCTATACCGCACTCGGTCGCAAATGCGCGGCACGATGTTGCGCTTTTTTAGAATGCTGGGATGCCGCAATTTGCGACCGTGGGTATTGTATAATTTGTCTTCGTGAAAAAAATTCTTCCCATCCTTATTGTCATCGTATTGAGCGCCTGCGCACCTCAAACGGCTGTCGCGCCAACGGCCTCACCGACAATGTCACAACCGACTGCCACCGCGACGGCTACCGCTACGCCGAAGCCCACCGCATTATGGATCGGCCCGGCGGTTCCGGATGCGCTTCGTCAAGCCGCGCAAGGCTGGAATATTCCCGTCGTCAATGATTCCGCGTCCGCCACGATCAGACTCGATATCGCCAATTCCCAATTCCCAAGTCCCAATTACCAATCGACCTGGATCTACGCGCTCGTCGCGCCATTTCCAACCGTGACCGATGGCATAACTTCAAGCGATCTGAAAGCGGCATGGCATGGTCTCACACATGGGACTTTCGCAGGCCGTCCGCTGATGATGACGGTATCCACTCTGGCGGCGTTCACAGCTCTTTGGGGCGCGCCCGCTAACGGCGCCGTCCAGACCGTTCCTGCCGATCAATTAGTGGATACAGCGTGGAAGAATCTCCCAGCGTGGGGAATCGTCCCATTCGAATCACTCGATCCAAAATGGAAAGTGTTGACCGTGGACGGTCAATCACCGATACACAAGGATTTCGACGCGACCCATTATCCGCTGAAAATCACGTTTGCCTTGCAAGGCAAGGTTCCTTCCAATGTGAAATTGCAAAGCTCCAACCGGGACGCATCCAAGTTAACCACGATCATTATGACCGGCACAACTTCATTGGTGAATGGCATCGCCTATCAAATGGAAGTCAAAGGCATCGACTATCCCGCGCAGGACATCGGCGCCACGCTCCGCCAGGCGGACATCGTGCACGTGAGCAATAAAACGTCGTTCGCGCCGAGCTGTCCCGCGCCGAATCCGGATACGCTGTGGCCGCGCTGCAGCGACCCAAAATATATTAAATTATTTCTTGATAACAATATCAATGTCGTCGAACTGACCGGGCCGCACATTTTGGATGACGGTGTCGGTGCGTTCTTATTTACGCTAAATCTTTATAAGCAAAATCACATTCAATATTATGGCGGCGGCGCAAATCTCGCCGAGGCAAGCAAGCCCTTGCTGATCGAGAATCACGGGAACAAAATCGCTTTCATCGGATGCAACCAAGGCGAACCGCCCCAGCCGCTTGCGACAGCATACGCAGCAGGTGCAAATCCATGCAACTATAAACTACTTGCCGCACAAATTGGCCAGGTGCGCAGCGAGGGGTATTTACCGATTGTTACGTTTCAATACAAGGAGGGCTTCTCGCCACAGGTCATGCCGTGGCAGTTGAATGATTTCCAGCGGGTCGCGGATGACGGCGCGGCCATCGTCAGTGGCAGTCAATCGCACGTACCGCTTGAGATGGAATTCTATAAAAGCACGTTCATCCATTATGGGCTGGGCAACTTCTTTTATGACCAGATGGGCAACCAGCCGCCCGATCCGACCCGGCCTTATATTCCGATTCAACCCGCCCAGCGCTGGGAATTCATCGACCGCCACGTAATCTACGATAATCATTACATCAGCACCGAATTGCTGACCGCCATGTTGGAAGATTATGCGCGTCCGCGTCCAATGACACCCGATGAACGCGCCGCCTTCCTGACCGCCTATTTCGGTTACAGCGGATGGCTTCCGCTCATCCCCACGCCCGCGCCGGAGCATACCCCGACGTTATATCCACTGCTGAATTTCAATATTCTCCCGACTCATACACCGATGCCGAAGACAACGCCAACGCCGTAGCTCGGGGGTGGAAGGATAATAGAAAAAAATCAAGAACGGATATCGTTTCATCATTTCCGCCTTTATTCGTTTTTTGCGATCAAGGAAAATAGCGGTATATTTCTTTGCGATTCAAGACACGAACGAAAATAATTTTGTCCTGAAGCACTTCGATGCCAATCCGATAGTCCCCGCTCCTGATTCGATAATAGGTATCGAAACCTTCCAGTTTCTTCAAATTGGTCAGGCCGCTCAACGAAGCCGCTGCCTCTACTTCTGCAATTACCTCTTTTATTCGCTTCAGAGTTTGCTTATCTTTTACCTTCTTCAAATCGCGGCTGAAACTTCGCTCGAAAAGAATTTGCATCCCCTACCCCGCCAGTAACGAATCGATCTCTTCCTTGTTCACAAAGTCATCCTTGCGGCCGTCGCGAATCGCATTCGCCAAGCCGATCTCCTCCAATGCTTCTGCCACGATAGAGGAAAACAAATCCTGCCGTTCTTCAAAGAGTTCGGTCAAAGTCGCTTTGAGCAAAGCTTTGAACTGTTTCTCGTCTAACGTTATGTTGGTCATAAATGCCTCTCGAATTTAATTTTACCACTTTCAGATTCCCGAATTCGGATGCTTGTAATGTATGATACCCACGGCCATAAATTGCTCATTCCGCCTTCTAAAAAAGCGCAACATCGTGCTGTGCATTTGCGACCGAGTGCGGTATAGAAGGCGTGCTTAACACGTGATCTCCTTTTCACAATAAAACCTTTTTGTTTTTGCGACCGCTTCTTGATATAATCCCGTCGCAATGGCGAACACACGAACGAATGAAGCTTGGCTATCCGATCTGCGCTCCGAGGGCGAGGCGCGTGAATCTGCGCTGGAAGATTTACGCGGCACCGTCCAACACGGACTTCCGTATGCGCTCTCGCGCTGGCTCTCGCCAGACGATCCGCTGTTCACGCCGTTGGTCGAGGAAGTGACGCAGGAGACACTGTTGCGCGTGCTCAACCAGCTCGACAGTTTCGAGGGCCGCAGCATGTTCACCACCTGGGTGCACAAAATCGCCATCCGCATCGCGCTGACCGAATTGCGACGCAAACGCTGGCAGGATTCCTCGCTCGACGAATTAATGGACAACGAAGAAGCCCCCGCTCCATCGACTCTGGTTGCGGATCACCATCCCTCGCCGGAAGCCGTGGCCGAACGCACCGATATGCTGACGCGTGTCCGACGTATCATGGAACAGGAATTAACTCCCAAGCAGAGCGAAGCCCTGAACCTGCTGAGCATTCAGGATATTCCGATCGAGGAAGCGGCCAGGCGCATGAAGACCAATCGCAACGCGCTCTACAAACTTCTGCATGATGCACGCCTGCGTCTCAAGCGTCGACTCGCCGCCGAAGGGTTGACACCGCAGGAAGTGCTGTCGGCCTTCGAGCAAAGGTAAGATTAAGTTTGGGTTAACCATCCATGTTTTATATGAGAAAGGGCAATCCATGAGCGCGAGGGACCTTATCCAGAATGTTCGCAACAAGTTCAAGCGGAAAGAGCCGTTATCCGATGAAGTTGTCGAAGGTTTTCTGCGCGTGCTCGAAAGAGTCCGCGAAGATGATGTAACCTGCAAAGAAGTCTTCGATCAACTGGACGAATATGTGGAAAAAGAAGCCGAAGGCAAGGATGTAGGCC
>JBJKOR010000193.1:0-3558 GCA_046707185.1 Anaerolineales bacterium
TGTCGTTAAAGATCTGCGAACAATTGATGACACAACCAGGATGACAGTTATGTTTTGGTTTACCTCCTCTTTCGACGATGGTGTCGTGCATGGTTTCGCCGGATATAGGGGTGTGAAGTCCAATGGAACGAAAACGTACGTTAAGGCCATTCGTCCAGTTCGGATGGCTGCTTTAATGGCCTGAGTTGGCCATTCAGCACCTGTTCTGCCAAGGTAAACGAGTAGTGGCCCAGCATATTCACATGCTTATGGCTGAGAGGGGACAATCTGGCTTCATCCTCTTCTTTCACCTCCTTTCCCTGTTCTCTCAGGTGATCTAGGGCGGCATGCATGTAAATTGTGTTCCACAATACCAGAGTGTTAGTCACCAAGCCCAGCGCGCCAAGTTGATCTTCCTGGCCCTCCCGGTACCGTTTCCGGATTTCGCCGCGCTGACCATAGCAAATAGACCGCGCAACCGCATGACGGCCTTCCCCGCGATTCAACTGGGTCAGAATTCGGCGACGGTAGTCCTCATCATCAACATAGTTCAACAGGTACAGGGTCTTGTTGATCCGGCCTGCTTCAATAATGGCTTGTGCCAGGCTGGAAGGACGATCACTTTTCAGTAATGATCGGATCAACTCGGAGGCCTGCACGGTACCCAGCTTGAGTGAACCGGCAATGCGCATCATGTCGTCCCAATGCTGCTCGATCTTGTGTGTGTTGACGCAACTGCGTGCCAACTCATCCAATATGCCATAGTTGGCACTCTTGTCCACTCGCCAGAATACGGCTTCACCGGCGTCAGCCAGGCGCGGTGAAAACTGATAACCCAGTAGCCAGAACAAGCCAAACACCATGTCGCTGGCACCGGCGGTATCTGTCATGATTTCCACCGGGTTCAGACCGGTTTGCTGTTCCAGCAGACCCTCCAGCACAAAGATGGAATCACGCAGTGTTCCAGGGATGACAATGCCATGAAAGCCGGAGAACTGATCAGAGACAAAGTTGTACCAGGTAATGCCGCGGCTGGAACCGAAATATTTTCGATTCGGTCCGGCATTGATGGTGCGGATGGGGGTGACAAATCGCATACCATCGGCGGAAGCGACCTCACCACCGCCCCATTTCCTGGCCAGAGATAGAGTGGATTGGTAGTCCACCAGTTTGGCGTTGGCCTTCACCAGCGTTTCGGCACGCAGGTAATTCTGTTTGACCCAGTTAAGGCGGTGCCGGGTCAACGCGGGTACTTGGTGCTTGATCAACGGCTCCAAACCTATGTTGCAGGCCTCCGCCAAAAGTACTGCACAGATGCTGACCGTCAGGTCCTCGGCACGGGCATTGGATTCACTGACATGGGTAAATTCGTCAGCGAATCCGGTATGAGCGTGGATCTCCAGTAGCAGTTCTGTAAGATCCACGCTGGGCAGCAAAGCCTCAATCTGTTGCGAGAGCATGGTTAGACTGGGTGGATCATCCAATTTGTCAAAGTGTGTAATAGTTAACGTGGGCCGTTTGCCGGACAGGTCCAGCTCAACTGCCTTGTCTTCGAAGTTGCCAGCCACCTGTTTGTAGGTGGCATCGAGTTGGCGCACCAGGCCATCAACGGCTTCGTGAGAATTTAGTGGATGACCGAGTGACCGGCACACCTGAATTCGGCAGGCCTGCCATTCTTGACCCTGTAATAGCTTGGCTCGCGGATCACCCCAGCGATCACTGTTCTCAGCGTAGACATCACGGCGACGCAGGCTGTCTTGCAGCTTATCGAGAAAACAAAGCGTATAGCCTCGCTTGGTTACTCGCCCTTCTTTGTCGAACACAAGGCGTTTCCAGGAATTGGATACAATATCCAGTGGAGCTTCCTCCAGTAGTTGCTTGCGCGATTCTAACAAACCGGCCAGATATTGATGGGCTTCCAGAGTTGGCTCGCCTGACGGAGCTGCTTTAAACTCGATATCATGCAATAATTTGGGCAGGAAGCGCCTGACTCGCCCATACTGCTCCACCATTTCATCTTGAAAGCTATCGTCGGAGGGGCGAGCCAGTTCATGGACAGTTGCTATGGATTTCGCCAGTTTTTCACGCGGCATTCTGTCAAAGATGGCCGGTCTCAGTAGTTCATCCTGCATGCTTTCATTGAGTATCAGGGCACATACCTCTGCCAGGGCCAGCGCGGATTTATCTAAATCCTTCAGTGTTCGCAGCCGCTTTTTCTGGCCCAGCTTTTTGGCTTCACCGGCAATATCGGTTATTAGTAAATCAAGCACGTCCAGTGCTTCATCGAAGGCGATGATCTCATACGCCTTGGCGAAGGCAACCAGAATGGCAGTACGCTTACTTTCCGGCATGCGGGCTATTTTGTGCATGGAAATCATACCAGCGTGACGAGCTATATTTTTAAAGCGCACTGGCGGAATTCCTGTAAAATCCAGTGTACCCATGCCGAAGGACTTCAGCTCCAGATAACGGTCAATCGCCACATTGAAGGCGGGACCACTGATTGTCACCGGTCCCTTGCGGTAACGGTCAAAGCGAGAGGTTCTTGAC
The DNA here is from genome assembly GCA_046707185.1 of Anaerolineales bacterium. Taxonomy (GTDB): domain Bacteria; phylum Chloroflexota; class Anaerolineae; order Anaerolineales; family Villigracilaceae; genus Fen-1038. The sequence goes on from JBJKOR010000193.1 coordinate 2,530, forward strand.
CCCTCCGAGACCTGAAGCAACGTCTCAAGCTCAGCGATTTGCGCCTGTGTAGGCAATGCCGACAGTCGTTGCCATAAGCGATTGGTAGCCCGTTCGCGCACCTCGGAAATCAAGCGCGTCAAGGTGGAAGCACCGGGTAAAAGGATCTTGTGTTGTATCAACCATCCGGTGGCCAGATCGAATAGCAGGCTTGGCCTCTCATTACTGATCCAACTTCGTGTGTAGAGTAAGCGACTCAACCGGAACGACCACGGCCACGTGAACTCCCGGTATCGATACTGATTCCGGATCAGAGCAGCATGCTCCCTCCGCGTGGTCTCCCGTTTTGCATAGTTAGACAATATCGCAACATCAATGATGCCAAGCTGCCGGGCAACAAACCATTGCGCATTGACCGGCACCATTGACAGATCAGAGAGGAAGGTTCCCAGAAATCGAATGCAGCCCACCTGCAAGGCGACACCGAATCGGTTTTGATCACCGCGCCGGTTATTGATAAAGGCAAGGTCGGCTTCATCCAAGTGAAAGTAGCGGGCCAACTGCACTTCATTCGGTTCCCCAGAAAATTGTCCATAGCTGGTTTTTTGTTCCGAGGTTAAAAAATCGACAGGCATGGTTCTCCTTATCAAAATTTCACGAATCGTGAGCGATTTCGGCGTCTACTAATTTATAAATTCGTAGACAGTATAAAAGAACTATAATATATTGTCTATAAAATCGTTTTTATTGAGTTAGGAGACGTATTTTCTATTAATCGAATTTGGAGACAGTTTTCGTATCATGAGACTTTTTGGTTATGCTCGGGTGTCAACGAGCCAACAGTCGCTCGATATACAGATCAAGGCCCTGAAAGCAGAAGGGGTAAAAAATTACCGCATCTTTACCGACAAGGTTACGGGTAGTCATGTCAATTGTCAGCGGCGTTCTGAAACTGCACCTAGACCGGCGGCTTGAAAATACGTAATCTGTTTTCTTCCTTTTCTTCTCCTCCAGTGTGTAACACTCTCTTCTTCCTTTTGTTTTTTTCTT
>JBJKOR010000194.1:0-5436 GCA_046707185.1 Anaerolineales bacterium
GTCAGCCGTTATTTCGATGTCACGCGCGAACGCATCCGCCAGATTGAGGCCAAAGCCTTGCGCAAATTGCGGCATCCATTCCACAGCAAGCCGTTGGAAGAATATTTGGGATAGGCTTTCGATCAGCGACGCATTGCCTGCTTTGCCCCGTAACAGACTTTTGCTGTTTTTTCATCGATGACGAGGATGGATTTGACTCGGCAGCATTCTCGCGCCTCCAATCTCGTCATTTCGCACTTTTTCCGAGGGGTTGCTAGCCCCTGGAAAATTCTTATGATATACTTTACTTTTAGTGTGATGGTTTACACAATCGAACGCGCTAAGTAAGAATCCCATCGAGGTGTTTATGTTACTTTCGTACATTGCCATCGCCGTGATGATTGCAGTGGCTACTTTTATCGCATTGGCTGCGATTGGTTTGGGGGAGTTATTTGGGACGAAGAAAAGGACAAAAGTCAAGAGTGAGCCGTATGAATCAGGAATTGCCCCGATTGGTCCGGGCACACGACGTATGCCGGTCCGTTTCTATTTGGTTGCCGTATTGTTCATTCTGTTCGATATCGAAGTTGTCTTCTTTCTGCCGTGGGCGGTGGTTTTTCGCCAGTTGGGCCTCTTCGGATTGATCGAGATGGGCGTGTTTATCGTTATCTTGCTGGTGGGTTACATTTATGCGTGGAAAAAAGGAGCGTTGGAATGGGAGTAGAGAAAAAACTTGGCAACATGGGTGTCGTGACGACAACCTTGGAAAGCGCGGTAAATTGGGCGCGGACTAATGCCATGTGGCCAATGTTGTTTGGTTTGGCTTGCTGCGCGATCGAAATGATGGCGGCGCAGGCCTCGAGCTACGATATGAGCCGTTTTGGCATGGAGTTGATGCGCCCAAGCCCGCGTCAGTCGGACCTGATGATTGTCGCCGGGCGCGTCTCGAAGAAAATGGGGCCTGTCCTGCGCCGGTTGTACGACCAGATGCCTGAACCCAAGTGGGTGATTTCGATGGGCGATTGCGCTTCCTGTGGCGGCGTATTCAACAACTATGCGATCTTCCAGGGAGTGGATGAGGTGGTGCCGGTGGATGTTTATGTGGCAGGATGCCCGCCGCGTCCCGAAGCCTTGATTCACGGTGTGATGACATTGTTCGAAAAGGTGAAAGCGGACAGATTCGAGACAGCGGCCAAGGCGTGATACTTAGCAATCAGCTACCAGCGGCCAGCATTTAGCGAAGCGCTGCTAGCTTCATCAGAAATAGCTGTGTGGATAGAAATCAATGGATAACAGACTCGAAAAAATTGTCAAGGTATTGCAGGAAAAAGCGGGGGCTACGTTTGAGGAATTTCGCGGCGAGGTGCATGTTTTCATCCATACCGCACAGATTGTGGACGTGCTGACATTTCTGCACGATGAGCATCAGTTCTCGCTGCTCTCGGCAATGACGGCAGTGGATTATTGGCCACAGGATGCTTCGCGACCGCGTTTTCATTTGGTATATCAACTTACATCACTGACTCAAAACCTCTCCATACAGTTGAGAGTTCCATTGAACGGCGACCAACCTAAAGTCCCGACCGCGAGCGGGGTGTTCGAGGTCGCGAATTGGCGTGAGCGTGAGCTGATGGATATGTTTGGGATCGAGTTCGAAGGTCATCCCGATCCGCGCCGCATCCTGTTGCCTGAAGATTTGGTTGGTCATCCGCTTCGCAAGGATTTTCCGCTGGGCTACGAAGAGCCGCAGTTTACCTTCAACTTCGAAGAGATCGACGTGCGTAAGCCCTATGCCAAGGAATAGCTATGAGTGATTATCAATTAGAAGAAATTCCCGTTGGCCCCTACGCACATTTGGTTTCCGAACGTGCCATTAAGGGCGAGACCATGATCCTGAATATGGGGCCGCAGCATCCGTCCACGCATGGCGTTTTGCGTTTGGTGCTCGAGTTGGACGGTGAGATTGTTGTCAACTGCATTCCCGAAGTCGGCTATTTGCATACGGGCATCGAGAAGAACATGGAAGCCAAGACGTATCAAAAAGCCGAGGTCATGACCGATCGTCTCGATTATATGAACAACATGGGCAATAACCTGGCCTATGTCCTGGCGGTGGAGAAATTGGTCGACTTGGATGTTCCACCGCGGGCACAGGCCTTGCGCGTGATTTTGACCGAACTTCAACGCATCGCTTCGCATTTGGTCTGGGTCGGAACAACGGGGCTCGACTTGGCGGCCATGTCGATGTTCCTTTATTGCTTCCGCGAGCGCGAAGCGATCCTCGACATTTTCGAAATGGTCTCCGGTCAGCGCATGATGGTGACCTATTTTCGCCCCGGCGGTGTGTGGCGCGATGTGCCGGTGGAATTTGAAACAGCCGTGCGGAATTTCATCAAGATGCTCCCGAAGCGCATCGATCAATACGAAGCACTGCTGACCAAGAATCCGCTCTGGCTCGACCGGACAGTGGGCATTGGAAAACTCGATCCGGCGGTTGCGATTCAGCATGGCGTTACCGGGCCAATGCTGCGCGCCTGCGGCGTCAATTGGGATTTACGCAAGGCCCGCCCGTATACGGGGTACGAACAATACGATTTCAATGTCCCAACCCGAACGGACGGTGACACCTATGCGCGTTATCTGGTGCGCGTGCAGGAAATGCGCGAATCCTTGAAGATCGTGGAGCAGGCCTTGAACAAACTGCCGATGGGACCTTTCCGCAGTGACAACCGCAAGTTTGTCCCGCCGCCGCGTTCCGAGATTGGCACGAGCATGGAGTCGCTGATCCATCACTTCAAGCTGTGGACGGAAGGTTTTTCCGCACCCAAAGCTTCGGTCTATAGTGCTGTGGAAAGTCCACGCGGTGAACTGGGAGTTTATCTCGAAGGCGATGGCGGGCCCAAGCCTTATCGCATTCATTGGCGTACGCCCTCCTTCAATAATCTTTCGGTGGTACCGAAGATCGTGAAGGGTCATCTTGTGGCGGATCTGGTCGCCATTCTTGCTTCAACTGACATCGTTCTCGGAGATATTGACCGATGAGTCTTGCAAAAAAATATCCAAAGGAAGTCGAACAAATTTTGGCGAAGTATCCGCCGGAGCATAAGCGCTCGGCGGTGATGCCGTTGTTATATCTCGCACAGAGCGAGGAGGGGTATATCACCAAAGAGGCGATGCAGGATGTTGCGGATACGCTGGAGATCAGCGTTACCGATGTCGGCGCGATCGTTGGCTTCTATACGTTGTATCATGATAAGAAAGAAGGCAAATACCGGATGCAGGTTTGCACGGACCTGCCTTGTGCGCTGCGCGGTGCGGATCAATTCATGGAATCATTATGTTCCAATCTCGGAATCAAAGTTGGCGAGACAACGCACGATGGTTTGATCACGCTCGAAGCAGTGACCTGCCTCGCCGGTTGTGATCGTGCGCCGATGTTCCAACTCCAAAGCAAAGATGGATTGACGTATCATGAAGATATGACCGTGGACAAAACGATGGAATTGATCGAGGAACTAAAAGCGGCGAAGGAGGCGGAATAATGTCTCATATCCTCCTGCGTCATCGCGATATTCCCGACATCCACAAGCTGAATGTCTATAAAGAGAACGGCGGCTTCAAGGCGTTCAAAAAAGCCGTAACGAAGATGAAGCCCAATGAAGTGACCAACACGGTCAAGGCTTCGGGCCTGCGCGGACGCGGCGGAGCGGGCTTCCCGACCGGCGTGAAGTGGTCGTTCATCGATAACAAGAATTGGCCTCATTATGTGGTTGCCAACGCTGATGAGTCGGAGCCGGGCACGTTCAAGGATCGCGAGATCATGGAGAACAATCCGTTCCAGCTTTTGGAAGGCGTGGCGATTGCTTCGTATGCGGTCGGTGCGAACGCTGCGTATGTTTATTTGCGCGGCGAATTTTTCCAGGTTGCGAAATTTCTCGATCAAAAGATCGCGGAGATGGAGGAAGCGGGTTACCTCGGCGATCAACTTTTTGGCACCGATTATTCACTTCATATCCATACTCATCTCGGCGCAGGCGCGTATATCTGCGGTGAAGAGTCGGCGATGCTCGAATCGATCGAAGGCAAACGCGGACAGCCGCGCATCCGTCCTCCATTCCCGGCAGTGAAGGGCTTATACGATAAACCGACGGTCATCAATAACGTCGAAACCTTGACCAATCTTCCGATGATCCTTGCCAACGGCGCGGACTGGTATAAGTCCATGGGCACGCCGGATAGCGCGGGTGTAAAGATCTTTTCGCTTTCGGGGCGCGTGCGCAAACCCGGCAATTACGAATTGCCGTTTGGCACCACGTTCCGCCAATTGATTTACGATCACGGCGGCGGCGTCCAGGATGGGCGAAAGGTCAAAGCGATCATGCCGGCGGGCGCCTCGTCGTCGTTCATCGTTGCGGATGAAAAGGTTCTCGATTCGCAGATCGATTATGCCACCGTCCGCACGCTCGGCGCGGACCTTGGGTCGGCGTCCGTGATTGTGATCGATGATACCGTCTCGGTGGATTGGATTATCCATAAAACCATTCATTTCTTCAAGCATGAATCCTGTGGAAAGTGCACGCCGTGCCGCGAAGGTACGTATTGGATGATGCACTTGATCGAAGACTTCCGTGAAGGCAAACTGGCAGATGTAGATTTGTTGCTCAACGTTGCCAGGCAAATGCAAAACAAATGCCTTTGCCCGCTCGGTGAATTTTCCACGATGGCTGTGGTAACCGGCATCGAACGATTCCCACAGGATTTTGAAAAAGCAGAGAGCAGATGATTAGAGAATAGGAACTATTCTCGATTCTCTAATCTCTCGGAGACTTATGACGAAACAAGTAACCTTAACGATCGATGGAAAACAAGTGACCGTTCCCGAAGGGATGCTGGTGGTGAACGCCGCCAAATCCGCGGGAATCGATGTGCCTGTTTTTTGCTACCATCCCAAGATGGAACCGGTTGGGATGTGCCGCATGTGTCTGGTCGAGATTGGCCGTCCGATGATCGACCGCAGCACCGGAAAGCCGGTTCTCGATGAGAAGGGCGAACCCAAACTTCAATTCATGCCCAAGCTCGAAACAGCTTGCACCAACCCTGTATCAGAAGGGATGGTTGTTTACACACAATCCGAGAAAGCCAAAGCCGGACAGAAGAGCACGGTTGAATTTCTTCTAACATCGCATCCGCTTGATTGCCCGATCTGCGATAAAGGCGGCGAGTGCCCGCTTCAGAACCTGACGATGGCTCATGGTCCGGGAAAGAGCCGCTTCCTCTACGACGAGAAAATGCATCTCGCCAAGAATGTCCCGCTGGGCGGCTTGATTTTTCTCGATCAGGAACGCTGTATCCAATGTGCGCGTTGCATCCGTTTCCAGGATGAAATCGCAGGGGAGGCGGTGATTGGCTTCGATCAGCGCGGCCGTTCGACACAAATCGTGTCTTTCTCGGACCCTG
>JBJKOR010000195.1:0-1859 GCA_046707185.1 Anaerolineales bacterium
TCGGCCACATCCGCCTCGTTCTCGGACGGAAGGGGCGGCTCGCCGATAAAAAAGTCGTCGTCAGCGCGGGAGGCACTCAGGAACCCCTCGATCCCGTGCGGGTGATCACCAACAAATCATCGGGCAAGCAGGGATATGCATTGGCGCAGGCCGCGCTCGATTTCGGCGCAAACGTCACATTGATTACCACACCGACAAGTTTGACTCCGCCCATTGGTGTGCGCCTCATCGAAGTTCAAACGGCCCAGCAAATGTACAAAAGCGTGTTGAGCGAATCCGCAAAAGCCGATGTCTTGATCATGTCCGCGGCCGTCGCCGACTTCCGCCCGAAGAAAACTGCGAAGGCCAAGATGAAGAAGCGGGAGGGGATTCCGCAGATCGAACTCGAAGAGACGGAAGATATTTTGAAAGCGGTGGCAGACAACAAATCGGGTAAGCCCGCACTGAGCACCGCCGAAGCGAAGCGAAAACGAGTCGTTGTCGGATTCGCGGCAGAGTCACACGACCTGTTATCCAACGCAACTGAAAAATTGAAATCCAAAAAATTGGATTTTATCGTCGCCAACGATATTTCTGCCAGCGACGCGGGATTTGGTACGGATACCAACCGGGTCACGTTGTTGTTCCCAAACGGGAAAAAGGAATCATTGCCGCTGATGAACAAAGTCGAAGTGGCCGAAGCGGTCATCGAACACATTGCGGCGTTATTGGAGTAATCATGCGCGTTCTCGTCATCTCGGATATTCATGCAAATTACACGGCGCTGGAGGCCGTGCTCAAAGACGCCGGTGAAGTGGATGAAACTTGGTTCCTTGGCGACTTGGTGGGATATGGTCCCGACCCAAACGCCGTCGTAGAACAAGCGCGCGAGATGAAGCATTTGACTTGTATCGCGGGAAATCATGACACGGCTGTGATGGGAAAGATGGCGCTCGAAGCGTTCAATGGCGATGCACGCCGTTCGTTGATCTGGACCGAAAAAGTTTTGAATGCCGACAACATGAAGTTTCTGCGCTCCCTGCCGCGAACCACTAAAGTGCGCGGCGAAGTGACTCTGGCGCACGGCAGTCCGCGCGACCCATTATGGGAATATGTCTTGAACACCCTGACCGCGCGTCTGAACTTCGAACATTTCGATACGCCGTTCTGCTTCTTCGGACATTCGCACATTCAAAGCATGTTCCGGTTGAATGAACACAATGACCGCGTCACCGCCGAAGCCCTCAAGGTGGGCCAACCGGTAACGCTGACTCCGCGCCTGATGGTGAATCCTGGTTCGGTCGGCCAGCCGCGCGACCGCGACCCGCGCGCCGCCTATGCGATCTATGATACCGAGAGGCGTGAATGGGAAGCGCGCCGCGCAGAATACAACATCTCCGAAGTTCAAAAGCGGCTGCGCGAGTCCAAGCTGCCCGAGAGACATGCCATAAGATTGAGCGAGGGATGGTAGCTCGCCTCACTCGTCACTCCGTGACACCCTCTCCAGCCCGCGAAGCGCGGACTGGAGAGGGATGGGGTGAGGCGGAACTTTTTTTAACGGTAATCGTCTATGGAGAGAAATTGCCTAACACAACCTAAGGAGGCAGAATGAAACGATTACTTTTAGCCACCATTATCTTTGCATCTTTGCTTCTCGCCGGATGCGGCGCAGCGGCAACGCCGGCTCCCGGCTCCGCCCTCAACAACCTTCAATCAGGTGCACCGCAAGAACAGATACCAGCAGCCCAAGCGCCTGCTCCGTTTTCCAATGATGCGGCAAAGTCTGCTCAAGCCGGTGGGTCTTCAACCAGCAGCAATGATACCCAACGTCTTGTTGTGCAAACTGCCAACTTGACCATCGTCGTCAAAGATGTGAAGAC
>JBJKOR010000196.1:0-7415 GCA_046707185.1 Anaerolineales bacterium
AATTTATCGCCCCCGATTGCCTTAGTGGGTGACGAAAAGTTGCTTAGCCATCAAGCACGCTCCCTTCGCCGTCCTTCGCGGAGCAGCCTGCGAGTGGCGGGGGGAGGCCGCCAAGAGCAGCCCCTTTTTAAAGCATTTTTCAACACCTACTTGAACGCTGGACGCCGTCCTTTCTTTCTGACACGGACGTGTTAAATCTGTAGCACACCTGTGTTATTTTCGTAGCACGTACGTGTCATTTTCGTAGCACGGGTGTGTTAATTTTGCAACACGAGCGTGTTAATTTTCTAGCACGGGCGTGTTAATTGGGGAAATATGCTGGTACACCGCATCTCTGGCGGATCTCCAAGCGGTCATCCGAAACTGACAATCAGAATCCTATCCCAGCCGCCGGGATCGGCGGAAATGAACACCGCACAATTTGTTGGCGATGCTATAATGACGGGCAGGAAATAATCTTCGACCGCCCATAGGCGGTATACGGTCAAATCATCGCTCTATCACTAGTTGGCACGCCCCTTTTAGCCTAGAGTCTTGCAAATACAAATACGCATGAATATTCCTTCTATCGAACAAGCCGAAGCATTTATCAAAGAAGCACAAGTGTTGCATTCAGGTCTTTGGGTTCAACATTCTTTATTTGTCGGAAAGGCGGCGGAATCTATTGCACAGCATCATCCAAAACTTGATTCGCAAACCGCTTTTATTTTGGGCTATTTACATGATATTGGGCGGCGGGCGGGCGTTGCAGATATGCGCCATACTCTTGACGGTTATTATTTTCTTATGGACAAAGGTTTTGATTATGCCGCCCGAATTTGCATAACTCACGTATTTCCTTTGAAGCATATAAATTCTGTTGCCGGTAAATGGGATTGCACGAAACAGGAATTAGATTTTTTGAGTGACTATCTTTCAAAAATCGAGTTCGACGAATATGATAGGCTCATTCAACTTTGTGACGCAATTGCTCTACCGTTGGGCTATTGTCTGGTTGAAAAACGATTAATTGACGTGGCATTAAGGCATGGAGTAAATGAGTTTAGCGTCGCACGTTGGAAGGCATTTTTAGAAATCCAAAAAGAATTTGAAAGCGTAATAGGTCAATCTATTTACAAGGTGCTTGATGGCGTTGTGGAAAACACCTTTGGGTTTAATCCGTGTGCATAACAAAAGCGTGCCAACAAAGCGTGCACCGTTAGCCTGCTTTGTCAGAACACAAACTTTGATAAAGACTTTCTCGGCCTGACCGCACGAGAAAAAATGGTACGAATTCCATTAGAAGGTGTCAAATGGATGAAGAACAAAGAAAATGGCAGAAACAATACACCAGCCACATCGGGGCAAGAGAATTTCTAATACTCGGTGGTGTAGTTATGGGATGGATTCTCGTGGGGCTGCTGATTAGTGTAGTTACAGAAACTCTGACTGTTTTTCTCGTTTTCTTCCTTTCGGTGTTTGTCTTTGCAATTTTGAGTACACGGTGGAAGCCAGCTTACGTTATCCTTTACAAGATTCTTGGCAACAAGAATCTTCCTAAAGAACCTTTTCCCCGTGGTATCACAATGCTTCCTAAAGAGCCGCGTGCTTGGTGGTCATATCTTCCAAATCTTTGGTGGCTGATATTAGACATGATCCTGCTGGTTCTGGTTATAATATTTTTTACAAAATAAAGCTTCTCCGAAATGCGCAGGCTAACACAGCGTCCCTGAAAAGCGCAGGGATAATGCACTTGGCTGGTGGAAACCGCCGCGATTTACAAGCATTTTTCTGGCTTCGGGTTTATACTGCTCCCAAGCCGAGTCCCGCCCACTTGCGGGTAATGCAAATCGTTAGGTGCAGGCAGCAACACTGTCCAAAGGTAAAAAAATGAAACCCATTACCGCAGATGAGTATGATAAAGTCGTAGACCAATGGAAAGAATGGCAAGCCTATCCTTGGGGTAAGTTGATTTATGATATTTCGCGCTTCAATATTCATCGGCATCTTGACAATTGCTCATTGCGCATTCTAGACGTTGGCGGTGGCAATGGCTTCAACTCAATCTACTTTGCCAAACAAGGTCATTCAGTAACTTTACTCGACTATTCACCAGTTATGCTTTCAGAAGCAGAACAAGCCGCTAAAAGTGAAGGTGTACTAGATAAAATTACTTTCTGTCAAGCAGACGTAGGAGAAATTCAAAACCTCTTTTACGACCGGCAATTTGACTTTATCATTTGCCATTTGATGATTGAGTTTACGTCTGAACCCAAAACTGCATTAAGGAATATTTGTAATCTACTTGCACCAAATGGTTTTCTATCAGTATTGGACGCGAATCGGTATTCACAAGTCTATCGCATGGCGTTCCAATCCAACGACCTTGTAGCAGCCTTGAATGAAGTCGAAACAAAAGAATATTATCATCCTTGGTTTAGTCGTTTAACGCCGTTGTTTTCGAGTGCCGAAATGATTGATATACTGAAGCCGAATGGTTGCGAAGTAGTTGGCGACTACGGAGTTTTATGTTTATGTGCTTATTTGCCGAACGAGCCGAAGTATGAAGCAAAATATTTTGAGAATCTGAAAGAATTGGAGCGAAAAATAACTGATACATATCCCTACAACCTGTTGGCTCGGTTTTATCAGGTGATAGTGCGGAAAAGTTAGAAATGCGCCCAACACAGCCTCCCTGAAAAGCGCAGGGATAATGCACCTGACTGGGGGAAGTTTTTTCCAACTCTAGTATAATGATTGGTATGGACATCAAAACTCAACTTAGCAATTCGATGAAAGAAGCCATGAAAGCCAGGGACGAAGTCCGCTTGCGCACGGTGCGCATGGCGCTGGCGAACATCAAGCAGGCTGAAATCGATAAGCAAACCACGCTCGACGAGGCGGCGGTCATGTCCTTATTGCAGAAGGAAGTCAAGAATCGGCGCGAGGCGGTGGAAGAAGCCAAAAAAGCCAACCGCGCGGATCTGGTGGATGCCAACGAAGCCGAGATCAAGGTCATCGAAGCCTTTTTGCCGAAAGCCATGCCCGCCGAGGAATTACGGGCACTGGCCCAGGCCGCCATCACCGAAGTTGGAGCGGCTGCGCCCTCCGATATGGGCAAGGTGATGAAGGCGCTCCTGCCCAAAGTCGCGGGACGCGCCCCGGGCGATCAAGTCAGCGCAATGGTGAAGGAACTGTTGACCAAGTAAATTTTTAGCCGCGAAGAATGCGAAGCGTGCGGAGGAAAAATCTTTGTGCCCTTGGCGGACTTCGCGGTTAATTTTTTCTTATGGAAAATAATCTTCATTTTCCAACGCGGGTGCGTTTCCTGCAAATTCTTATCCTGGTCGCGGCCAGCCTCGTGATCTTCTCGGTGTTGAATATGCCGGTGAGTCTGCGCCCAGCCGCTCTTCCGCTTCAAGCGGGGGATGTGGCCCCAAGCGATATCAACGCGCCGCGCGATTATGAATACGTCAGCCAGGTGCGGACCGAGGAGGCGCGTCAGACCGCGGAGAAGGCGGTTCAGCCCATTTACACCAACCCCGACCCGGCCATTGCGCGCGAACAGATCAACCGGCTGAGTTCCACCTTCCAGTTGATCACCCTCACTCGCGCCGATACCACAGCCACGAGCGATGTCAAGCGGGCACAGCTTGCAAACCTGACCAACATCAGCCTCAAGCCGGATGGCATTAAATTAATTTTGTCGCTTTCCGATTCGGATTGGAATTCCATTCAACAAGAGGCCCTGCGGCTGCTTGAACAGATCATGCGCTCGCCGGTTCGCACGGATAACCTCGACGCGATCCAAACCAGCATTCCATCGCTGGTCAATTTCACGTTTAGCCAGAATGACGCCAACCTGATCGCCCAATTTGTCAGCGCGTTTGTGGTGACCAACAGTAGTTACAGCGCCGATTTAACGGCGGCCGCCCAGAAGTCCGCGCGGGATGCGGTCCAGCCCGTGGTGCAAACTTATAAAGCAGGCGAACGAATCGTTTCCGCAGGCGATATCATCACGCCCGCAGATATGGAAGCGCTCCAGCAATTTGGCTTGATCAGCAGCGGCCGTCCGCTGGAAACCTATCTGGGAACGGGGGCGGTCACTCTTTTATCCATGTTGTTCTTGGCGCTCTTTTTGGCGCGGCGCCCGCGTTTATTCTTTGCAACGGATCTGCGCAGCTTATTGACGTTGACCTATCTGCTCCTGATCTTTGTGGTCGCGGCGCGATTGATTGTTCCCAACCGTGCCATTATTCCCTACGTCTATCCTTTGGCCGCCTTCGGACTCCTGGCCGCGGCCTTGTTCGGAACCGAGACCAGCGTCATCCTCTTCCTGGCGGCCAGCCTGCTGGCAACGTATGACTTATCGAACGCCTTGGAGCTGCTCTCGTTTTATTTGCTTTCGACGGTGTGCGGCGTGTTGATGCTGGGCGCGGCGCGGCGCTTCTGGGCCTTCTTCCGCAGCGGCTTGATTATGGGAATCGCTGGTATTGTCGCCATCGCGGCTTATCGGCTGCCATCCGGTTCGCTGGATTGGTTTGGCTTCGCGACCCTGGCTGGTGCGGCTTTCGTGAACGGACTGGCTTCCGCCAGTCTCGCACTTCTCCTGCAATATCCGTTGGCGCAGTTCCTCGGACTTCCAACGCCGTTGCAGCTTCGCGAAATTTCGCACCCTGATTTTCCATTGCTTCAGATGTTCCTGCTTAATGCGCCCGGTACATATCAGCACAGCCTGCAAGTGGCGAATCTGTCCGAGCAGGCGGCGGAGAAAATCGGCGCCGATCCGCTTTTGACGCGCGTCGGTGCATTGTTCCATGATATCGGCAAAGCCAAGGAGGCATCCTTCTTCATCGAGAATCAAGCGCCGGGCAACCTCAATACGCATAAGGATATGGATCCCAACCAGGTTGCCCAAACGATCATTCAGCATGTGCTGGATGGTGTGACGTTGGCGCACAAGTATCGCCTGCCGCGCCGCATCGATGATTTCATCCTCGAACATCACGGAACCATGGTCGCACGCTATCAGTACACGCAAGCGCTCGAAGCGGCGGGCGGCGACGCCAGCAAAGTGGATATGGAAAAATTCCGTTATCCGGGTCCGCGGCCGCGTTCGCGCGAAACGGCCATCCTGATGCTCGCCGATGGTGTGGAGGCGCGCGCACGCGCCCAGGGGCCGGAAAATGATGAGGACCTGCGTACCATCGTGCGCTCTGTGATCGAGCGTGTTCAAAAAGATGGCCAGCTCAATAACGCGCCCCTGACCATGCACGATCTCAATCTGATAACCGAATCCTTTGTAGGGACCCTGCGCGGCACCTATCATCCGCGCATTCAATATCCGGCGGCCGAGCCGCCTCCCGTTGCAACGGATGTTCATACGTCCCCTCTCAATGCGAACAAAAAATGATTGAAGTTCAGTCGGAACTCGGCACTCAAACGGTTTCTACGCTGGTGATCGAAAATGCCGCGCAGGCCGTGTTGGCGCATGAATCAGCGGAAGGCGACATTACGGTTGTATTATCCGACGACGCGCACCTGCACGAACTCAATCTCGAATATCTCGGCGTGGACTCGCCAACGGACGTGCTGTCCTTTCCCGCATCCGAAACCGACCCGGAAACGGGCGCGCGTTATCTGGGCGATATCCTCATTTCGATTCCGCGCGCTGAAGCACAGGCTCGATCTGCCGGTCACCCGCTCGAATCCGAAGTGCAGCTTTTGGTGGTGCATGGCGTGTTGCATTTGCTCGGATACGATCACGGCGAGGCGAAGGAGAAAGCCAAAATGTGGAAAGCGCAAGCCGAGGTTCTGGCGAGTCTCGGTTTATCGGGAATTGTGATTCAAGCATCATAAATACTTGATACCTGACACCTGACACTCGATACTCAAACCCATGTGGAATTTCATCGTTTCTCGTTATCATTCATTTGGTTATGCTTTTCGCGGCTGGTGGTATGTGCTGCACACCCAACGCAATGTCTGGATTCATGCTGTCATTGCAACCATTGTTTTCATTGTTTCGGCGTGGCTGCGAATCTCGTTGGAGCAGTGGGCGATCATCATCCTGACGGCCGCGATGGTCTTTGCAGCCGAGTTCATCAATACGGCCATCGAAGCGGTCGTGGACCTAGCCAGCCCGGAAAAGCATCCGCTTGCAAAAGTCGGCAAGGATGTCGGCGCGGCGGCGGTGTTGATCTCCGCGCTGGCTGCGGCGATGGTTGGATTGTTGATCTTGGGCCCGCCTTTGTTGGGAAAGTTGCAGTTGTTTTTTCACCACTAAGAACACGAAGAGTACGAAGGCAGGTATCTTTGTGATTATGAAGAGGAGAGAACCATGACGTTATCCTTCCGCTTTGGTACGGTTGGCTCGCCAACCGGCACGCCGAGGAAGCCCGGCGGTTCGGTCGGGGCGATTGCGTTCAGCAAATCCATCGGCCTGACAGCTTTGGAATTGGGTTGGGTGCAGGCCGTGCGTGTCTCTGAAGAAACCTGCGCGGCGATCAAAGCTGCATCGTCAGGGCAGGATGTGGCGGTCAGCGTCCATGCGCCGTATTTCATCAACTTGAATGCGAACGCAGACGAATGGCCGAAGTCGCGTAAACGCCTGATGGACGCGGCTCACTATGGAAATCTGGCGGGCGCGACCGACATCGTCTTTCATCCCGGCTCATATTTTGGGAATGACCCAAAGGAAGTTTTGAAGGTTGCGATTCCGCGTTTGAAGGCTTGCGCGGCTGAACTTCGCAAAGCGAAAAATCCGGTGACGATTCGACCGGAGACGATGGGTAAATCAGCCATGCTTGGTTCACTGGAAGATACGCTGGAAATGTCGAGGCAAATCGAAGGTGTCCTGCCGTGTATTGACTTTGCCCACTTACACGCGCGTCCCGGCGATGGGACGATGAATACTTACGAGGAATGGTCGGCTTTGTTGAAGGCGTATGAAAAAGCCTTGGGGAAATCGGCGTTGAAGCATTTGCATATTCACCTTTCGGGAATCGAATATGGACCCAAAGGCGAGAAGAATCATTTGAAATTTGCCGAAGCGGATTTGGATTTGAAGGCGTTATTCCGCGCACTACATGATCACGGTTGCGCGGGACGGATTTTATGTGAGAGTCCCATCATGGAAGAAGACGCCTTGAATATGAAAAAGGCTTGGATGGAATTAAGTGGCGAGAAGGAATAAGAACAATTATGTGAATCATCATGCTCTGTAGCAAAGAGAAAATATTCAAGCCCTCATCGCAGATTCTGCTCTTGACATTCGCCGCATCGCGCATATAATACAGCCCAATAATCAAAAAGCAGTGACGAGGACGAGTACACGCTGGACGACGGACTAGAGAGCAGGTGAAATGGTGAAAGCCTGCCCGAGACGACAGCGCCGAATGGACCTCCGAGCTTCGAGGCGAAATTAGTTCGACAGT
>JBJKOR010000197.1:0-3652 GCA_046707185.1 Anaerolineales bacterium
AAAATCCCATTGGCAAAGGCATAAGGGATCGGGATGGGCGGGCTGCCGTCGATTACCCACGGGCGGGAGATTGCCTGGGCGAGCGTACTTCCGGTGTCGAGAGACGAACCGATTAGGTGAACATTGGAAGCGATGTTATTGATCCAGGCTGGAGGCAGAACAGCCAGGATCCAGCGCGTCCCCATCCCAAAGGCAAGCAGGAACGCACCAAGATACGCTCCGAGCCGGCTGTGTGTGATGCGCCTGATCCACAACCAACTGCAGAGAATGGTCAACGAAACGGCGAACGCCCGGCTGATGTCCCAGGCGCTCCACGGAAAAAATCCGCCGATGCGAACCATGCTGGCAGCGAACAGATCGAGGGCATAATGATATGGAAGAAAAATATTGGGAACAAGCGAATAATGCGGTGGAATATCCCCGGCGGCCATGGTCGAGACCAATGGAAAATGGGCGTAATCGTCTCCAACGCCCAGGCCGCGCAGGATCAGCTCGAAAAAGCCAAAGATGAAAAGCAGAGCCAGCGCTTGCCAGATAATTTCCGGACGAATCAGATCGCGCCAGCGGATCTTCGATTTTCTGAAAGCCAACAAACCCATTGCAAAAATAATGACTGCTGCCAATGAAAAAGCGGGATACGCAGGAAGCCAATGGCCCAGCACATTTTCCACCAGAATATATAATAATAACCCTGTGGCAATTCCGGCAATGGGACGCTCGCGTCTTAAGAACCGTCCGCTATGAAGGACCAGAAGCCACCCGCCAGTCATCCATAGCAGTGAAACGACGATAAACAGCAGCGGGTCAACAAAGCTTGTGGTTCTGAGCCAATACATAATTCCTCACGCGGAAAAGGCTATAATAGTACGGCTCCTATTCTAAACCAGAAATTTGTTTCCTTGCAGGATGGAATGAACACAAACGATCAAGTTGCCATGCAATACCAAAAAAATCATATTGCCAATTGGGATGCCGTCGCGCAGAAGCGCGACACATGGCATGGATGGGGAACCTCCTATCATCGCCGCGTGGGCGAGATTTACCGGTTCCTGATCAGCCCGGGGCGGCGCGTGCTGGAGGTCGGCTGTGGAATGAGCGATTTGCTTGCATCGCTTCAGCCGGCGCGCGGCGTGGGCGTGGATTTTTCTCCGAAGATGATTCAACGCGCCCGTTCCCGCCACCCGGAACTTGAATTTCTCGAAGCAGATGCCCATGATTTGTCATCCGTTCAAGGCCCGTTCGACGCCATTATTCTTTCCGATCTGGTCAACGACTTGTGGGATGTTCAACGCGTCTTGGAACAAATCCGGTCTTTGTGTAATCCTCGGACTCGCCTCATCCTGAATTTCTATAACGGATCGTGGGAATTCCCACTTAACATCGCGCAGCATTTGAACGTAGCCGTGCCCATGCTCGATCAGAACTGGCTCACGCGTGAGGATGTTTCGAACATGCTTAACCTGGCGGGTTTTAATGTCATCCGCACTTCGCAGGAAATCTTATGGCCTTTTCCTCTGGGAGGCTTTGCCAATAGATTCCTCGTCCATCTCTGGCCGTTTCGGAGTTTTGCACTCTCCAATTTTGTCATTGCCCGACCAATGCCAAAGCCACAGGATGAAGAGCCTGGCGTCTCGGTGATCGTTCCAGCACGCAACGAGTCCGGCAATATCCGATCCATCTTCGAGCGGACACCGAAAATGGGAGGCGCGACCGAATTGATCTTTGTCGAGGGACATTCGCGCGACGATACCTATCAGACCATCGAAAAAGAAATGGCGGCTCATCCCTCGACTTCGAGCTTGTTGCTGCACCAAACCGGCATAGGCAAAGCGGACGCAGTGCGTCTCGGCTTTACGAAAGCCACCGGTGATATCCTGATGATCCTCGACGCCGACCTGACTGTCCCGCCCGAAGACCTGCCGCGTTTCTATGAAGCGCTTTATTCCGGCCGCGGCGAATTCATCAACGGCGTGCGCCTGGTCTATCCGATGCAAAAAGAAGCGATGCGCGGCTTGAATTTCCTCGGGAATAAATTTTTTAGTTTTGCATTTTCATGGCTGCTGGGACAACACATTAAAGATACGTTGTGCGGAACGAAAGTGCTATGGCGCCAGGACTATGAGTTGATTGCCGCCAACCGTTCCTATTTCGGCGACTTCGATCCCTTCGGCGATTTCGATTTGCTCTTCGGCGCGGCCAAACTGAATCTCAAACTCATCGACCTGCCCATCCGCTATCGCGAGCGGACTTATGGTTCGACCAATATCTCACGCTGGAAACACGGCTGGCTTTTGTTGCGCATGGTTTGGTTTGCGGCGCGCAGGATTAAGTTTGTTTAAAGTTTATGACGTCATTGCGAGTGGCGCCAAGGCGCCACGTGGCAATCTCAACTAATCTGTAAACAGGAGATTACCGCATCTCATTCGCGTTTCGACAAGCTCAACGCGGCGCGGCTCTTTGCAATAAATTCTATTTGCACGCCGAAACATCCAGCAAACGGCGAAAATCCTTGTGATAATCTGTCAGGCTGTGGATGCCGTTAACTTGAAACAACTTCTTTATACATGGCTGCTGTAACGCGGCTTGTTGCTGCGCGGTCAATCGATTCCAATAGTCGATCCCAAAATAAAAATAATCGTAACCCTGCGCCCGAATTTGGTACGGATTGGGATTGGCGAGCAGTGCCTGCCATTCAGGTTTGGACACATACCATGTGACGGACGAGTCGGTAGCTCGTCCGAAGATGGTTGGGCCTTGATACATGGACGGATCGAGTACCAAACTTCCGGGCTTCAATTTGTTCCAATACTTGTCCATTACTTTAACATCGAGGTCACTGATGAATGTAGTGGTTATCGGCTTTTGAATGGAGATCAACTGAATTCCGAATAACATCACGCCCGCCAAAATGGTAATCAGGCCGCCGACCACCAATGCGCTTCGCCAGGCATCGCTCTTCTTGCGCGCCCAAATCCAAAACAGCGGCACTGCATAAAGCGTGCAGGCAAACAAAAGTCCATCGAGCAAACGCGGCGTGGCAGTATACAACGGGCCTTTGAAAGCGATGAACAACGAAGGCACGCTCCACGCGAAAGTCCCGATCAACGCAGCTTCGTACCAGTTTTGCGTACGCAGCGTTTTCCATCCCCAAATGAGCACTAATGGCAATGCCAGAATGATCGGGCCGATTTCTGTCAGCGCCACGATCAATTGTGATGGATTGAATAATGACAGGGCGCCGAAATGTGCGGAGATCACGGATGGAGGCCAGACGAGGTTGGGCGTCGCGTCGAAGTAGGACCCGCCTCCAGTCCCGGACCCGAGGCGGGCGCGCAGGATCGCAGTGAACATCCCGCCTTGAATCATCACCGTTAAAACCACTGGCACGAAAACGACAATCCAACGCATCAAGCTTGACGGCAATTTGAAGGAACGATGCGAAATCCACCAAACGATCACGGCGAAGAGGAAGCCAAGGCCGATCAACCCGAACATGACTTCGTTCGCCAGCGCCAGCGACGAAAGCAGGATAAAGGTAATGACGCCCGCAAACGGGTTGCGCCAGCGCTGGGCGGTGAGCAGCAAAAGCAAAACGATGATGAAGGCCGTGCCGGAGATTCCGGTATACGCGTTCATCACATAGGATTGAAAG
>JBJKOR010000198.1:0-12465 GCA_046707185.1 Anaerolineales bacterium
TCGGTCACCCGCCGTGGGACACCGGCATCTCCCCTCCCGAACTTTTTGATTTCATTTCCAGGCATCCTGCCGGCCGCGCCATCGATATCGGCTGCGGCACGGGAACCAACGTGATCACATTAGCTCAACACGGGTGGGAGGTCACAGGCATCGATTTTGTACCGCGCGCAATCCAAATGGCAAAACGCAAAGCCCTTCGACTTCGCTCTGGGCAGGCTCCAAACGCAAATGTCAACGTTGACCTGCGCGTCGGCGACGCAACGAAACTGGATGGCATCCATGGCCCATTCGACCTGGCGCTCGATATGGGTTGTTTTCATGGCATTGAAAATAAAAGGGAATATTTGAATCAATTAAAGCGCGTGCTCGCGGCGGATGGATATTGGCTGATGTATGGAATCTTCAAATCGTCTCAAACCGGGCATGGGCTGGATGAGGCAGATATTGAGTTGATCCAAGCTCAAGGCTTTCGCCTGTTCTCGCGGCAGGATGGCGCAGATCGACGCGAGCGCAGATCAGCGTGGTTTTTATTCCAAAAATCGTAGAAACAACGGAGTGCGATGACTCCAGCCATCGCAAATCATGACGTTTGGAGACGTCGTACTCCGTTACAGGATAATTATCGGTGAAGCCTATGCGCGTCTTATTCATTTTTCTTGATGGCGTTGGCTTGGGAATTGACGATCCAAGCATCAATCCCTTTGCACGCATCGAAATGCCGTTCCTGCAAAGTCTACTCGGCGGGGAGAAATTATTAGCAAAGTCCGCACCGTATATCGGCGAGCGCGCCACGCTCCTCCCGCTGGATGCATCCCTGGGCGTAGCCGGATTACCACAATCTGCAACCGGGCAAGCCGTTTTATTGACCGGCATCAACGTCCCCAAAGAGATCGGGGGGCATTATGGGCCAAAACCAAATCCGGCGGTCGCGAAATACCTGGTCAATGGAAATCTATTCTCACGAATAATCAAGTTCGGCAAAAGCGCGGCATTGCTCAATGCCTATCCGCCGCGCTACTTCGATGGCGTGAAATCCGGCAAACGGCTTTACTCTGCGATCCCGCTGGCAGTGACATCGGCCGGGTTGAGGCTGTTCGATAAAGATGATTATTACGCGGGCCGTGCCTTATCGGCTGACTTCATCGGCAAAGGCTGGCGCGAGATGCTGGGTTTTCCAGATGCGCCATTTTACGAAGCGCGTGAAGCAGGAAATAAGCTGGCAGAGCTTGCAAGCCATTATGACTTCTCGTTCTTCGAATATTGGGCCAGCGATTACGCGGGTCACAAGCAGGATATGAATTGGGCGAGCGAACAATTCCAAATATTCGACGAAGTGCTGCGCGGCTTATGCGATCAATGGCAGGATGAGGACGGCTTGATTCTGATTACATCCGATCATGGCAACATGGAGGATTTATCCACGCGGCGACACACCGATGCCAAAGTGCCGGGGTTGTTGATCGGCTCGTCGGAGGCGCGTGCCGCTTTCGGCTTGGGACTGAACGATTTGATGGAAATCCATCCGCGTATTCTTGAGACTATATCCCCATAAAGTACGGTTGCATCCGTTTCGAGAAAGATGGATAATGAAAATGAAAGGAGAATGAATATGAAACGGTTTACCACCTTACTGGCAATCATCGTTCTCTTCATAGCAACTCTATCCTGCAATTTGGCTTCTGCTGCTACATCACAGCCACAGAGTTCACCATCGCCAAACGCAAGCGCGACTCCCGAAATCGCGGCCAGTTCGACCATTCCCGCCTCGACTCTCGCACCAACCATCACCCCAACTGTTTCTGTCGCGCATTTGTTGACACCCGCGGACATCAATCCGACAGGCACAGTGATGTATGACGTCGATTCGTCAGGGACGGCTCCGGAACATCGCGCGCCCTATGGCGATTCATACAACATCAATCTTTTTGAACGGCCCTTCACCCAAAAAGACATGTCGTATATTCCGAGTCTGGATATCAACACCTTCCAAATCGCTTCAGACGATAATTTCTATTATGTTTTCATCACATTGCTTGGTAATAACCCGAACGACCCAGCCGGCATAGATTATGGCGTGGAAATAGACAAAGATCGCGACGGCTTCGGCGATGTTTTGGTTTGGGCGCAGCCGCCATACGATACACAATGGACAACAGACGGAGTCAAAGTCTATACCGATCCCAACCATGATACCGGCGGCGCATCCGCGGAGAAGTCTGATGCCAACGCAACAACTGGCGCACCTTATCCGGGCGATGGATATGAGAAAGTGATCTTCAACGCGGGGCAGGGCGACGATCCAGATTTGGCATGGGTTCGTATCGACCCCAACAATGCAAATGTGATTGATTTTGCATTCAAACAATCGCTTGCCGGGCCATCGTTCATGTGGGGGGTATGGGCCGATGCAGGGTTGAAAGATCCGTCGAAGTTCAATTACAACGATCGCTTCACCTACGCTCAAGCTGGATCGCCGGTGGGAGGCAATCAGTATTATCCAATCAAAGCAATTTACGCGGTAGACAATACGTGCCGTGCCGCATATGGTTTCAACCCAACGGGTTACGAGCCATTGCTATGCCCGCCCATCACCGCGCCCCAGACGCCACAGTCGCACACAAAAAGCTGCACCAATCCAAGTTCGCATAAGGATAAGGCAAGTTGTGAAGCAGCGGGATGTGCGTGGAGGAAAAACGGCAATATTGTCGTAGCCGTTGTGTATTACTGCACATATCCTTAGCAGGATCATGAACATTCTTGTTATTCGATAAAACGCATAAAAACCTGATTGCCGAGCAAGCGCCCGCGCTGGGTTAGTCTTAAGACTTCCGAAGTTTTAAAAACTTCGGAAGTCTCTTTATGCCACTCAAGCAAACCAAGCTGAATCAATTCACCTATCTCTATCCGATAAACTTCCTTCAACTCGCTTCCGAATCTCTGACGAAAAGCGGACGCGGCAACTCCCTCACGCGTTAATCTCAGCCCGGTCATCATGTACTCGGACATGTCATCCTGCAAAGTCTGGCGATGATGATTGACTGTGGCAGGCGAAAGCGGAAAATCAGCATTCCGTGACCAGTAATCGGCGTTCAATCGTTCGATGTATGTTTTGATTCTCAGCACATTCGAATAGCGATAGCCATTGGCATATCCATGCGCGCCGGCGCCGAGGCCGAGATAAGGAAGTCCACGCCAGTATTGAAGATTATGTTTGCAGGCAAACGACGGTGGACGATGTGCGTCTCGACTATACTCCGCCCCGCTCGACGCGACGCCCCTTGCCCAATTGGAGATTTCATACTTGAACATACCCTGCTGCTTCGAACTCCTCGCCTGTCCACTCATACATTTCCGCGGCGAGATCGGGGTCCGGCAAGGGAAGCAAACCGCGCGATGACCAGCGGCCAAAGGGAGTTCCGTGCTCAAGTGTCAACGCATACGCTGAAATATGTTCGGGATGTAGGTCGAGGATTCTCCTGATCGTCGTTTGCCACGTTTGTAAAGTTTGCTCAGGCAAACCATAGATCAAATCCAAATTGAGATTATGAAAACCAGCTTTGCGCGCCCAACTCACCGAATTGATTACATCGAAAAAATCGTGAGCGCGTTCGAGCATCCACAACTCTTCAGCGTTCGCGGATTGAACGCCAAAACTAAGCCGGTTAATGCCAATGGCGCGCAGTTCTTTCAACTGGTCAAGACTCACAGTTCCGGGGTTGGCTTCGATGGTGATCTCAACGTTCTCAGTCAAACCAAAGTATCTATGAATCGAGCGAAAGATTGCATCAAATCGATTTGGAGAAAGCAGGGAAGGTGTGCCGCCGCCGAAGAAAACGGTATGAACTCTACCGCCAGCTTCAAATCTTTTCCCCATGAATTCAAGTTCTTTGCAAAGCGCATCTACATACGCGGGAATGGAAGCTTCCTGACCGGCATACGTATTGAAATCACAGTAGGCACAGCGATGGATACAAAACGGAACATGGAAATACAGGGAATAATTCATGAAACAATAAAGCCGCCTGCGGGCGGCTTTTGCTCTAGAGCGTAATTTCTTGTTCGGCTTGTCGCATGGATTTGAAAGAATTGATCGACACTTCCAACATCGACAAATCCGGTTCGCGCGTGGTCAGCGACTGCAAAGCCAGATTGGGCTTGATCAACAACCGGACAATCCGATTATCCAAATGATTGGCAGTCCATCGAATATATTCAAGCGCCAATCCTGCCAGGATTGGAATGAACAGTATTCTCGTCACCAAGCGCCAGAAGATTGGCAAAGGTCCGAGCAGCGCAAAGACGATAATGGACAGTAAAACCAGCGTCAGGATAAATGCCGTCCCACAACGCGGATGTTCCAGCGAATAATTCGCCACTGATTCAGGAGTCAATTCTGCACCCGCTTCATAGGCGTTGATGGTCTTGTGTTCCGCACCGTGATACATGAACAAACGCTTCACATCCGGCATGAGGCCAATCATCCAGAGATACCCGACCAACAATGCAAGGCGGATAAACCCCTCGAGCAGGTTGCTCCACAAAACATTCAACGCGAGATACTTTTCGGCCAGGCTTCCGATACCCGCGGGAAGCAAAAAGAAAAGACCAACTCCAAAAACGAGAGCAAAGCCCAAGGTCAGGTAAAGAGCCGGACCTTCAAGCTTTTCGTCTTCGCCGGTCTGCGTGTTGGCAGCGATCGTCAGTGCGCGCATTCCAAGCCCAAGCGCGTCCCACAGCAGAATCACGCCGCGCACAAAAGGAATTTTTGTGAGCTTCGATTGATAGATCGCGTCGAGTTTTTCTTTATGAACAACGATTTTGCCATCCGGCGCGCGCATGGCAATGGCAAAGGCCTTTTGCCCGCGCATCATCACGCCTTCGATGACCGCTTGACCACCATAAGTAATAATTCGATCTTCCATTATGCTTTCAAGTTATAAATAAAGTGAATCATCGTATCGATGCCTCGATACCACGTCGGCAAATGAAGCTTTTCGTTCGGCGAATGCTCGTCGCAATCGGGAAGACTAAAGCCCGAGAGAACTGACTCCACACCGAGATGTTCCTGCAATTGCACAACCACGCCGATGGATCCGCCTCCGCGCGAGAAGTATGGCTTCTTACCCCATACCGTTTCAAACGCGTTCGATAAAGCTTTAACGCCAGCGTTATCGACATCAGTCAATGCCGCGTCAGATCCGCTTATATAGGTGAGTTCCCAAGTGACATCTTTAGGCGCATGTTCTTTGAGATATTTCTTCATCTGCTTAATGGTCTCTTCCGGAGTTTGATCCGGGACGAGGCGGCATGAGAGCTTTGCCATCGCCCAGGCCGGCAAAACAGTTTTCGATCCAACGCCGGTAAATCCCGAAAGTAATCCATTGACTTCAAGCGTGGGGCGTGCACCGAGGCGTTCCGCGGGTGTGAAGTTTGGCTCGCCCCACAAGGCAGGCACACCGGATTGCTGTTTGAGTTCCCTGCCGCTGACAGGCAGGCGCGCAAAATCCCGGCGTTCTCGTTTGCTCAACCTGCGAACCTTATCATAAAAGCCCGGCAATGTGACTTTACCATTCTTATCGTGCATTCCCGCAATCAACTCGGCCAACACCTGTGCGGGGTTATGAACTACGCCGCCGTACAAACCAGAATGCAGATCCTTGCTGGGACCATAAACGCGCAATTCAAAATAAGCCAGGCCGCGCAAGCCGGTGGTGATGGACGGCTTATCTGCACCGAGTATGCCCGCATCCGGGTTGAAACAAAAATCGCTCACAAGCAATGCCTTATGATTCTTGATGAAATTATCCAGGTGCTCCGAGCCGACCTCCTCTTCGCCCTCGATCAGCCATTTGAGATTGATCGGCATATCGCCCGATTTCATGACCGCTTCGACTGCCTTGAGCGAAACCATCACTTGGCCCTTCATATCCGAAGAACCGCGCGCATAAAGACTCTCGCCGCGCACGGTCGCCTTGAAGGGGGGTGTAGTCCATAGTTCAAGCGGATCCGGCGGCTGGACATCGTAATGACCATAAATCATGACCGTTGGGGCGTGCTTTCCGGCTTTCAGCCATTCACCATATACAACCGGATGCCCTCCTGTTGGCATGATTTTCACTTTGGTCATTCCAATCGCACGCAATTGTGCAGCAACCCATTCTGCAGTCTTCTGCATGTCGGCGGCATGTTCAGGATCCGTCGAAATGGACGGGATGGCCAGAAAATCTTTTAATTCATTTAAGAATCGTTTGCGGTTCTTACCTGCGTATTGCAAAGCTTGTTCGAGCATAATCATCTCCTGTTTTCATGGAGCAGATGTTGCCGCTGGTTGTTCAATCGCGCGGCGGGTTACCAAATACCAATCGGCGATGAAGGCGAGGCGATCGCTGGTATCGTAAATAGGCGAAGCAACTTGCACGCCATGCACCTGCGTACTGACGCCATAATTGTAAACCGGATAATACAGCGGCAAGGAAGGCAGGTCGTTTGCAAATAATACCTGGAAATTGTGATACAGCCTCGTTCGAATCGTGAAGTTCGTCTCTGTGCGCGCCTGCTCGAGATATTCGCTGGCCGCCTGATTATCCCACTGGGAATAATTCTGTCCGCCCGTGGCCTCGGCTTGATGCCAGAACGGATACGGATCGGGGTCGGGCGTGCGAGCCAGATTTAGATCTATCAAAGCAGCTTCATAATTCCGCGAGGCGAGAGCATTGGAAATCAATTGATCGTAGGGCTTGCCCTGAACATTGACCTGTACGCCAATCTGCGCCCAATCCTGTTGAATCACTTTGGCAATTCCGGCGTGCAAAGTGTCCTGCGGGTAGACTAATGTGAAGCTCAATGATTGGCCGTTCTTGGAACGGACCGTACCACCTGTAGCCGGGATCACATAACCCTCCTTTTTAAGCATGGCAATGGCACCATCTGGGTCATACGCGACATGATCGATCCCGTTATAATACGCCCATGAACCCGGCAGGATAGGACTATCCGCCACAATGCCTTCACCTTTCAAAAGGCTGGAGATAATGTAATTGCGGTTCAAGCCCATCATCAGGGCGCGGCGAACATTCGCATTCTGGAAAAAGGAAACTTGATCGTTGTTCAAGTTCAACATGACGATCGACATCTGCGGCAAGGTGCTGGTGTAAACCGAAAGATTCGGATCTTTCAACGCCTCGGGCAAAATATCCGGAGTCAGCTGGCTGACGCCGAGAACATCGCCCTGCTTGAATGCGTCATATGCCACGTGAGCATCGGGATAATAACGAAAGACCACCTGTTGAATATAGGGCTTTTGCCCATAATAGTTATCGCTGACAGTCAACGTTACACCCACAACCGTTCCATTTTGCACCACGAGGTGATCGAATTTGTAGGGACCTGTACCGACCGGATTGATATTGAAAGGTGAGCTGGCAAGCTGGCCGGGAGGAGTAGAGCCGAGAATATGCTTGGGAAGCACACCGAAGGTCAAATAGTCAAGAAAGGGAGCGAACGGTTCAGGCAGCGTGAATTTGAGATTTTTGTCATTCAGTTTCGTTACTGTGATTTGATTCCACAAATCCTTGATATCCTGCGGAAAGAATGAACTGGATTTGATCAAGCCAATTGTAAAGATCACATCATCGCTGGTGACAGGTGTGCCATCCTGCCAGACGGCATTGGAGCGGATGGTAAAGTTGTAGACTGTGCCATCCGGTGTGGCGCCCCACGATTCAGCCAAATCGGGCTGCGGGATGCCGCGTGAATCGAACTTGATCAACCCACTGAAGACCAGTCGATCCACATCGCGGTCGGTGGGATTACTCCAATCCAAAAGCGGATTGAGGCGTCCCAACGAACCGACCAATGCCTCCGTATAGATGCCGCCGCTTGAAGGTTGGGATGAAGTGGAAGAAAGGATGGGCTGCTGGCTGAGCAAAAGAACAGCCACAACAATCAACGTGACTGCCACCACCAAAATCTGCCAGCGTAAGCGTCTCATTAACATTCAAGAACCAGGCAAAAAGAAAGGCCGCATGCCGAGGCGCGACAAAACGAGCGCGAATGGGCGGCCTTCCTAAATTGAGCTTTAACGTTCAAGGAAGAGGACTGTAATCGCAAGTACGAAGAACACCGCACTCAAGACAATCGTAACCCAAAACAGAACGCGCTCGACGCCGCGCCGGGCGGTGAAAATAGTGCTGGCATCGGAACCAGTCAAACCGCCCAGCCCTGCGCCCTTGCTTTGCATCATAACGCTGATGATCAATGCTACGGCAACGATAATCAGCGCAACATCCAAAAATTTAACCATGGTTGTGCCTCCAAAAAATTAGCGGGCAAATTATACCTGCGAAAAATGAAACTCGTCAACCGAATGTATGAACAAAAAATCAATCCCGGCAATCAGATATAATCGGCAATAATCACGGACATAAAAAAGCCATGCACGAAATCGTTCTCAACCTACATATGCACACGCGCTATTCGGATGGCGGCGGAAGCCATTTCGATATTGCAGAAGCTGCGCTGAAAAGCGGCGTGGACGCCGTCATCGTCACCGATCATAACGTGCTTGTAAAAGACTTCGAAGGTTATGTGAAAGACGGCGAACGAAAAGTATTGATGTTGATTGGCGAGGAAATCCACGACCAGGATCGCGATCCGCAAAAGAACCACATGCTGGTGTTCGGCGCGGACAAAGAACTGGCCGCCTTTGCGGATGATCCGCAAACCCTTATCAACGCGGTACACGAATCCAACGGTCTTGCGTTTCTTGCTCATCCGAACGATCCCGCCGCGCCCGTCTTCCATGAAACCGATATTTCATGGGAGGATTGGTCTGTCACAAATTACACCGGCATCGAACTTTGGAATGGCCTCAGCGAACTCAAGGCGCTGGTCCCGACAAAATTGCACGGCGTCCTCTATGCATTCTTCCCCACATTGATCGCACGCCAACCCATGGCGGCCACGCTTCGCAAGTGGGACGAACTGTTGACCAGCCATCGAGTCGTGGCCATCGGCGGCTCGGATGCACACGCCAACGTGATGCATCTTGGCCCGCTCAAGCGCGTGATCTTCCCTTATGAATTTCATTTCAAAGCCGTCAATACGCACGTGATCATTCCCAATCCGCTGAGCGGTGATGTAGATAAAGACAAGAAGATGATCTATGAAGCATTAGCTGCCGGACATTGCTTCATCGGATACGAGCTTCCGGCTTCGACGCGCGGATTCCGCTTCACCGCCCAGGGACACGAAGCGGACGCCGTTATGGGAGATGAAATCCCAGCCCGAGGCGGGGTCACGCTCCAGGCGTCGGTGCCCGCCTCGGCTGAAATCAAGCTGATGAAAGATGGAAAAACAATTCGCGTGTGGAAGGGACAAAACCCCATCACACACATCACTACGGAACCGGGCGTTTATCGCGTCGAGGCGCATCGAAGATACCTCGGGCACAAGCGCGGCTGGATTTACAGCAACCCGATCTACGTCCGGTGAAGAAGCATTTTCGAGTCGAAATTGCTCTCCACAAAACCAAGAATATAGCGTACAATCGGCCTGATTAAATAAGGTACGTTCCTCACGTGCCTTTCCGCTCCTGGCTTGCCCACGGCGTGAACAGGAGCAATTCCATGGAAAGGAGGCATCTCTCATGCATAAATACGAATTGGTGTGTGTAATTCAACCCGACTTGGACGAGACATCTTTCAACGGTGTCATGGATCGCGTCAAAGGCTGGATTACGGAGTCAGGCGGCAGCGTGGATAAAGTGGATATTTGGGGCAAGCGCCGAATGGCCTACACAATCCACAAACATCGCGATGGACAATATGTGCTATTCAATATCACCTTGAATCCCAAAAGCACAGCGGGGCTGGAACAAAATATACGTTACCAGGAAGCCATTTTGCGCCACATGCTGACATCTATTGGATAATTTTTGCGCCCGGTCTATTTTTAGAAGGAGAAGATTATGAGCCGAGGTTTGAATAAAGTGATGATCATTGGACATCTTGGCAAGGACCCCGAGATGCGCTACACGCCTTCCGGCCGGCCAGTGACCACCTTCACGGTGGCCGTGAGCCGTAACTGGAACAGCGCCGATGGAGAACGTCACGCCGAGACCGAATGGTTCAGCATTGTGGCTTGGGGCAATCTGGCCGAAATCTGCAAACAATATCTAACCAAGGGCCAGCAGGTTTATATCGAAGGACGATTGCAAACCCGCCGATGGGATGACAAAGAAGGACAAAAACATACCAGCGTCGAGATCGTAGCCAACGAAATGATGATGCTTGGCGAGCGGCGCGATGCAAATCCGAACCACGAAAGTTCGCATCCTGAAGATATCGAACCGATGGCCAATGAAGACGAATTTCCGTTCTAGAATTTATATGGAGTAAATAATGGCTGATGAAAAAGTCAATAACGAGGCGGAGACAGAGAACGCTGCTCCTGCGAATAATAGCAACAGCAACAATAGCTATAGTAGCAGCAATAGCAGCAGTGAGCGCCGCTACTTTGCCCGCCCAAAAACCTGCCAGTTTTGCGCTGACAAAAGCTTGAGCATCGATTACAAGAAAGTCGATCTGCTGAAGCGCTTCGTCACGGACGAAGGCAAGATTCGCCCACGGCGCCAAACCGGCAATTGTGCGCGCCATCAACGCGCCTTAGCCGGCGCCATCAAGCGCGCCCGTCAAATTGCCTTACTGCCGTTTACCAGCGCACGCTGGGAAGATAACAATCGTTAGCAAGCGAGGCATGGAAATTCCATGCCTCCCATTAATAGTATTACAGCGCAAAATTGCTCACCTTGCAACAGACGGCGGTTAAGCCCGATCTTGCGCTGTAATGATAGTCAGGAGTACGAAATAACATGGCAAAACCGCGGGACGAGAAACCCGTACTTCATACCAAGAAACACCTTGCACGTCTCGAACGCGAGCGAAGACAAACCAACCTCATCCTCTATTCCTTTATCGGTGTATTGGTTGTGGTAGCCGGGTTGGTCGGTTACACCATTTTGTATAGCGTTTATCTACAAGCCCGCCAGCCGGTTGCAAAGATTGGCAACGTCACCGTTACCGTTGCAGAGTGGCAGGCGCGCGTCCGCCTGCAAACCGTCAATTTGCAAAACCAGTATGCGATGTATCAACAGTATCAACAATACGGGCAGATGTTCGGCATGGACTTCAGCCAGCAGATGCAGAACATCCAGCTTCAACTGAACAATCCCACTACGCTTGGACAAAATGTTCTCGATGAAATGATCAATGAGGAAATCGTTCGTCAGGAATCGGCCAAGCGCGGGATCACGGTAAGCAGCGCCGATGTCGATAAGGCAATCCAGGATTCCTACAATTTCTATCCCAACGGCTCACCGACCCCCACCATCACTCCCACGATCGTGGCCACGCCTACTTTTTCCAAGGACACCCTGGCATTGGTGACGCTTACCTTTACTCCGACGCCTGCCCCTCCGCCCTCCGAGACGCCGACCATCACCAATACACCAACGAACACGCTGCCGCCCCCCTCTATGACGACAACGGGCACACCGCCTCCCACGGCTACGTTCACGGCAACCGTCACCAGTTCGCCGACGGCAACCGCCACCGTCACCCCAACCGCCACCGTCACAACCGCTCCCACCGCAACCGCAACCCCCTACACTCTTGCAGGCTTTCAAAAAACCTATCAAACGAATCTCACCAACTATCAAAAATTGGGAATCACGGAAGCTCAAGTACGCGCCATGTATAAAGAGACCCTTCTTCAACAAAAGCTGATGCCAATCATCACAGCTGACACACCGCATTCGAAGGATGAGATTTGGGCACGCCATATTGTTGTCGCTGACCAGGCGACAGCCAAGGCAGTACGCCAGCGGTTGGTCAACGGCGAAGATTTCGCCAAAGTGGCCGCCGAAGTTTCCACAGATACCGCCACGAAAAACAGCGGAGGCGATCTCGGCTGGTTCGCAAAAGGGACCCAGGATCCGGAATTGGAAGCTGTAGCATTCTCGATGAAAGTCGGCGAATTCAGCCAACCCGTCAAGACACAGAACGGTTACGAAATCATCCAGGTGCTGGCGCACACACCCATCCCGCTCGACGCGACTCAATATGCTCAAGCTCAACAAACCGCGTTCAGCGATTGGCTCACCAAAGAGCGCACAGCGTACAAAGTCGTGACGTACGATATTTGGAAAGACCTCGTACCGACGGTGTCCGGAACAGCAATCCCGGCATCAACGCCCTAACTCGGTAACAATCTTATATAAGAAGGTTGCCAAAGATTGCAACCAAGATGTTTAAAAGAGCCAGCTGCATCAAATAATGTGGCTGGCTCTTACCATTAAACGTTTAAGTTTGCTGTCCGCAAAAACTGCGGCGCCTTACGGATTTTCGCGGCTTGCTCGAATGCATAAGCCAAACGAATCAAAGTTGGCTCCTGCCACGCTTTACCAAT
>JBJKOR010000199.1:0-18352 GCA_046707185.1 Anaerolineales bacterium
AGATAGATCGGCGCGAGCGAGGCGGCTTCATCCACCTTGCCGGAT
The DNA here is from genome assembly GCA_046707185.1 of Anaerolineales bacterium. Classification (GTDB taxonomy): domain Bacteria; phylum Chloroflexota; class Anaerolineae; order Anaerolineales; family Villigracilaceae; genus Fen-1038. The sequence continues at coordinate 46 of JBJKOR010000199.1, forward strand.
TGCCAGCGCGCCCAGGCCAACTCCGCCAGCACCGCGGGCCTGCGCACACACATCGAAGGCGGCGCCAAATGCACGTTGGTTCTCTTCCGCATCAATCGCTGCCGTTCATCGGATGTCAATTCGCCTGCGACCCACGTTGGCGACTCAACGGCATCTGTCAGCGCATCCACCGTGGATATTGCAGCATCGCCTTGAGATTTCCAATGATGATCTTCCACTTTATACCAACCCACGGCAATCCGCGTGCGACCCGCTTGCAGAATAGCCGCCAATGGCATTTTCGAAACCGGCTGTGCAGCGGCAAGTATATCAAGAGATGGGATTCCAACCAGCGGCAATTTACGCGCCAACACCAATCCTTTGGCGAAGGCCAATCCAACGCGCAAACTGGTAAAGGAACCCGGCCCAATCGCCACACCCAATGCTTGGATATCGGATATCTTTGCGTCCACGCGTCGGAGCAGGTCTGAAAGAGCCGGCGCCAATTCCACAGTATGATGTTGGTGACTTTGCCACATCATCTCAGCTACAACTTGTGAGCCGTCATAAAGCGCCAATCCGGTTTGTGCGGTGGATGTATCAACAGCAAGCAGCATCATGCAACTCCAAACATACTCGTTTGCAATTCGGCCAACAAGTCATCATAATGCGAACCGTTCGCATGAAAGTTCATCTGGCGTTGTTCATCAGCTTGATAGTCAAGGGTGATCCACAACCGTTCATCCGGCAGGATGGACGCAATGCGCTCCGCCCACTCGACAATCAAGGCGCCTCGGACGAGCATCGTATCGAGGTCGAGTTCCGCCGCCTCCGGCGCGGACTCGAGACGGTAGGCATCCATGTGAAAGAGCTGGCACGCGTCGGGACGGCGATACTCGTTGACCAAGACGAACGTTGGGCTTGTGACGGCGTCCAACGAGCCCCAGCCCTGCGCCAGTCCTTGCACAAGCGTGGTCTTGCCCGCACCAAGATTTCCCTGCAAACAAATCAAGTCTGACTCATGAAGCAGGCCGCCAAGTCTCACCCCAATGCGGCGGGTTTGTTCTGCGCTGCGGCTGAAGAATTCGAACGAGTGTTTATCGAAAACGGGCACGCTGGGATTATACGTCAGCGGGGGGAGAATTTCCAGCGGCGTATGACGGCATCGATCACTGTCAGATCATCGGCTTGATTGAAAGTATGCGTTGCAAGAATCTTCGTGTGGCGCGGCGGCTCAAAGGAAGAGAGGGTCGTTTCTTGGTATTCCGTTTCGCTTAACGCATCAATTCGATTGAATCGAATGGCGTACCCGTAGCGGCGCGAATTATCCTGCGAAGGGCGGATCAATCGCCCGTCTTGCATAAAGATTCGGCCAGCAGACCGCGCTGAACGAATATCGCGAACGATTGGATTCTGCGGATGCGGCGTCCAACGCTTCGACAACGGATCCTCGCTAAAAAACAAATGCAGCGCGTCCAGGCTCGATCCGTTATTTTCTTTGACATTTGCAAAGAGCCACCATTTGTTTTGATATTCCAACAGCGTCGCGTCTACAGCATAAATATCAGTCATCAACGTCCCCGCCGATTCCCATTGATTGGGAAAGTGCACGCAGCGATAAACTTCCAAGGTGCGGTTCTGCGCGGTTTCGGGAAGCATGAACATTTCACCGCGGTATTCAAAGATAAACGGATACGAAAGATGATAGGAGCGTTCGAGGATAACCTGATGCGATTGCAAAGTACCCGCGTTATCCAGCGTTAAACATACGATGCTTCCGCGCCCCGTTGCATAAATCTTTTCTTCTATAAATATGTAGTAGAGATTATCTTTATAGACGATAAACGGGTCACCCCAATAACGGTCTTTTTCCGGGATCAGTGAATGGAATGCAGACCACTGAAGCGAATCATAGTCCACACCTTTGGCTGTCAGGATTGCCCATTGATCGAGAAAGAAAAGCGCAGAGACATCTTTATTAATTCGCCGAAATAGGCGCGTAAAAAACGGTCGACGAGCCATTTAACCTTCCAGCGTGCTTTCGCCATCCGTCAGGATATAGAAGCTGCGCGGCGTTCCTGCGCTTCGATCAAAGACGAAATCGGTGACGATATAACCTTTGGCAAAGGCTGTCTCGAACAGCTCGCGCGTAAAGAAGCGCCAATCGCGGGCGAGGGCAAAGTCGGCGGCCTTGAGCGCCATAAAATCGGAGGGGATTTCGGCAGCGAGGAGTTTCACATCGAGTGTCGGAACATGCTCGGGCGGTCGCAGCAAATCACTGGGTCCGGCTTGAAGCGGATACAACGGATGCACACCGACGCTCATCAGATGGCTCAAGCTCAACGCTGGACGAGGCTGTTTGCTTAATCGGCGTTCGACACGCTCGGTATTGATCCACCAATCCACTTGAAAACGATCCGATGGCAAACCGGCATTGAGACCGTCGCGCATGCCGCCATATTCGGAATGGCGATACGTGGAGCAGACCGCACCAAGCCGGGCGATGTTCAAATTCGCGTTGCGGCTGAGCACCGGATCATAGGTCCATGTCACGTGATCGAGTCCTTGGTGCCGAACCATCTGCCATTGTGCACGCTTAAGGGCGAAACCTACGCCGCTATCGCGGTATTCTGCATAAACTCCTGCCATATGCGAGCAATGTTTTGGGCGCGGCCCATCCGGTGTAAACTCAAGCCCCGGAAAGCCGAATACAAAGCCGATCAATTTCTCTTCGATGAATGCGCCGATCACCAACCCGCCGTTATGAACTGCCGTGATCAGTAAATGATCGGGAACAATATCAGTTTCGCTTCCAGGCCAGACCTCACGCTGGAGATCTTCGACTGCAGACATTTCTTCAATGGTTTCCAACAAACGAATATTCCATGGGGGCATAATCAAATCCGAAAGGTGCGGACGGATTCTAGAATTCGATCCGCAAAGTTACTGGACGTTTTGCTGATGCGTTTCCACGCAGATTCATACCACGGCGAACGCTTTAGGTAATCGAGACGATAGGCAAAGCGCGCCGGCATCAGGCCAAACTGACGCGGCAGGTTATCCACCGGGCAGGTGCGATTGACAGCAACATAATCCAGCCAAAAGGAAGACAAAGGAAATTTCGGCCATGAGGATTCAAGGGTCATCATCAAAGCACGCATGGTAGTAGGCGAAATCGAAACCAGCCAGCGGCGGATATGCTGTACATCCATGATGATCTCGATGATTTGCCTCAAACTGAAATTCTCACTTCCGCCGATTTCATATGTATGGTCGAGCGTTTCCGGGTTGTCCAGCGACCACAAGAGCACATTGACCAGATCATCCACCCAGAGAGGCTGAAGCATGGTTTTTCCTTCGCTCGGCAAAGGAAAAATTCCAGGTGAGGTGCGCAGGACATAAGCGAGGCTGGTGGTGAAATGATCCTCCGGGCCGAAAACGATAGAAGAACGAAAGATCGTATGCGGAACACCCGAACGGCGGATGTTCTCTTCGGCAATGCCTTTGGCCTTGAACACCGGATAGGCAGAGGAGCGGCTGGCGCCAATATGGCTCAGATATATCATACGCTCAACGGCGGCGTCTGCTGCCATGCGCGCCAGATTGTCTGTGCCGCGTATATCCACGGCGAGCAGGTTGGCGTTGCGGCCCTGCGCTTCAGAACCAGCCAAGTGGATAACCGTGTCCACACCCGTCAGGGCGGCGCGCAAGGCGCGTTCATCGGAGAGACTGGCAACCGCCACCTCGACCGGCACGCCAATAGGCAGCTGGGGAGAACGATGCGATGAACGAATCAAGACGCGCACCTCGCGTCCGGCGGCAAACAATTGGCGGATCAGCGAACGGCCGATGAAACCGGTCGCACCTGTAACCAAAATCATGGAAAGGATTATAGCAGATGAGTCAAACAGGTTAATATCGGTACAATTTTGCAACTGCAAGACATCTGGCATACAAACTGCACTATAATGAAAAAGGCGATACCTTTGGGGGATAGCGAATCCACCCAAAGGCATTGCGAAAATTTCACCTTTGGGATAATTCTGACAAAGAAGCTTCCTAACAGGTGTTCAATCGATAGACAAAGTTCATTAGAGATACAGGATAAGATTTTGAGAGGAAAAACGAGTAAACCCAACACGCTCCCGAAGAGAACCATCCGGCAAACGGACGATTTTTCATTTCTTTTCAATCACAATCCTTTGTCAACGTGGATATATGATCTCGAAACACTGCAATTTCTCGATGCCAACAAAGCGGCGGTAAATCATTATGGCTATTCGCGGGCTGAATTCCTTCAAATGCGTGTTACGAATCTTTATGAAACGTCCTCACGCACAAAACCTCCGCATCTTCAGCGCGCCAGGCGCAGGCGGTATCTCAAGAAAGATGGCACAATCCTGGATGTGGAAGTTACTTTCCACAAGTTGACTTATAAAGGGCGCGAAGCCGTCCTGCTCACGGCCCAGGATATACCGGAACCAAAATCGCTGGAAGATCAGGAAGGATATTTCCAAAACCTGTTCGAAAATGCCACCATCGGTTTTTATCGTACGACGCCCGATGGTCAAATCCTGATGGCCAATCCAATGGCTGTCAAAATGCTGGGATACGAAACCTTCGAGGAACTGGCCAAAAGAAATATCGAAAAAGAGAGGCTGGAAAAAAGTTCTTCGCGCAAAGAATTCAAGAAGATCATCGAACGCGATGGGATGATTCGAGGCTGGGAAGACGTTTGGGTGACCAAGAACGGCAACAAGATTTATGTACGGGAGAGCGCACGCGCCGTCCGTAACGATAAGGGTAAAGTTCTCTATTATGAAGGCACCTTTGAAGATATCACGGAATTAAAGAAGACAGAGGAGAAACTCCGTCTTTCGGAAAGCGAATTGCGCGCCATCTTCTCGGCCATTCCAGATTTGATCATGATCTTCGACAAGAGCGGTTGTTGCCTGAAAATCACATCCTCGAATCCTGACCTGGCTCATCACCTCGTCGAAGATTTTCCCGGTAAGAAGTTGCATGACATCTTTTCCTGGCAAAAAGCGGACCGATTGTTAAAGTACATCCGCCGTACGCTTCGAACTCACCGCCCCGTTCGCTTTGAATACGCCCTGCTGTCCGGCGACAAAATCATGTGGTTCTCCGCCATCACGGCCCCGCTCACCAAAGATACCGTGGTGTGGGCCGCACGTGACATCACCGCCCAGAAACATAATGAGGAACAAACTCAACGAAGGTTGATCGAACTGCAGGCGCTTTATGAAAGCGGATTAGCCTTCAGCCGTACGTTGGATGTCAACGCAATCGGTGAACAAATCCTCCATATTCTCAAAAAGCATCTACACTGGCACCACGCTGAAGTATATCTGCGCCGTGAAAACAGCGATGAAATGGATGTGATTGCATTTGGCAGGCGGTCCAACAAGCTCATCAAGCCGGGAACAAAAAAACAAGGCCCGCATGGAAACGAGAAATTATTTCGCTGGGTGATGGAGCGCGGCGAGGTAGTGCGCAGCGGCGATATAACCAAGGATCCTCGCTATGTGGCAAAGCCTGACTCACACATCAAATCCGGTTTATATGTGCCCATCAAGGCCGGCGAGACTGCTGTCGGCATGGTCAGCGCGGAAAGCGATTTACTCGAAGCGTTCGATGAGAACGATGAACGTTTGCTCACCACCCTGGCATCGCAGGCCGCAGTGGCGATTCAAAACGCCCGTCTCTTCCATCAGACCCAAAGCCGCGCGATGGAATCGGCGGTGCTCTCCGAAGTCACCAGCGAATTGGCAACACTGCATGATATTCCTTCATTGCTACAGACCATCGCCAAAAGCATTGCGAAGATTTTGAGCGTACCCGGCGGATCCATATACATATACGATGCCGCCAGTGACGAACTCGAAATTGCAGCAACCACAGATCCAAGCCTGACTCTTGGCATGCGGTTACACACCGGCGAGGGGATGGCGGGACAAATTGCCCAATCGTACGAGCCAATGATCATCGATGACTACCAGGCTTGGGAAGGTAGGCCTCCCCAATACAAAAATCTATTGTTTTACAGCGTATTGAGCGTGCCGATGCTTTATCGCGGCGAATTGACCGGTGTGCTTTCGGCGCATGGGCTGCATTCCTCTTCATCATCAAAAGAAATTAATCGAAAGTTCACGGATCGGGATGTGCACCTGCTATCCTTGTTCGCGAGCGCGGCCGCCGGAGCGGTTTATAGCGCGCGCTTGCTCGAGCTGGAGCGGAAACGCCGTCAGGAGGCGGAAATGCTCCAAAAGGCCGCGTCCGCTCTCACATCGAGCTTGAACGTGAAACAAATTCTCGATTCGCTGTTGGGCGAATTGGCGCAGGTCATTCCATTCAACAGCGCCGTGGTTTTCATCAAAGAAGGGAATCGGTTGCACCCTGCTGCCCAGAAGGGATTGCTCCATCCTGAAAACGTGATGGGGTATTGGTTCCCAAGTGAGAACCAACTTATAAAGATTGTTTCGGAATCGCATCGGCCGTTGATCGAGAAAGATGTTCAAGCCGATCCACGCTTCGAAAATTGGGGAGACTCGCAAACCACCCGCGGCTGGATGGGCGTGCCGTTGATCGTGCGTGATGAGGTGATTGGCTGCCTGACCATCGATAGTTACCAGCCTGATGCGTTTACCGATAATCAGGCCGAAATAGCAATGGCGATTGGCAGTCAGGCTGCGGCGGCCATCGAAAACGCCAAGCTTTTTCAGGATGCCTTGCGGCACACAAGGAAATGGGTCACGCTGCATGCTGTGAGCCAGGATCTTTCACGCGTCAGTGAGAATCTCGAGCAAGTTTACACATCCATTCACAACGCCGTTACAAAATTGCTGCCTGCGGAAGTTTTCACCATCGCCCTCGCCAATGAAAGCCAAAACACCCTGGATGCTGTTTACTTATATGATCGCGGCGAGCGCGTCCCGGCCATGCAGATCTCGTTCGGTCAGGGATTTTCCAGCAGGGTTATTGAGAGCGGTGTTTCCATCAAGATCGATGATGATTTAAAAAGTAATGTCGAAGGAGTGCAATTCGGTTCGCCGGATATGGCGCGCTCGATTTTGGCAGTGCCGCTGCGCGTGAACGACAAGATCATCGGGGCCATGTCGGTTCAAAGTTACGAGCCTAATATCTATGACTCGGAGGACCGCCTATCCTTGGAGCTGCTCGCCACCCAGGCTGCCATTGCCATCGAAAACGCAAGAATGTTCCAGGAGGCGATGCGAGATACCCAAAGATGGGCTGCTTTGCACACAGTGAGTCAGGAGCTTGTGCACATTGGCGAGGATCTTGAGCAAGTCTATAGTTCCATTCATAACGCGGCCACCCGGTTGTTGCCCATAGAAGTTTTTACGATTGCCCTCCTGGATGATCAACGCACTTCCATTAATGCGGTCTATCTTTATGATCGCGGTGAACGCAGTCCGGTCATGAAAATTCCATTAGGGCAAGGGTTTTCTGGCAAGGTGATCGAAGACGGTGTTTCCATCAAGGTGGATAACGATCTGGAAAACCATCCCGTTGATGTAGAGATAGTAGCGTTCGGCTCTCAGGATTTGGCGCGTTCCATCTTAGCTGTGCCTTTACGCGTGAGCGGCAGGGTGATCGGGGCCATGACGGCCCAAAGTTACCAGCCGAATATGTACGGTTCGGAAGACCAGCGGCTGCTGGAATTGCTTGCCAACCAAGCCGCCATTGCCATCGAAAACACGCGCCTGTTCGAGGAAGCACATCGGCGCGCGCAGGAATTCAAAACGCTTTACGAAACGACGCACGAAATTTCCACGCAACACAACGGCGACAAGCTACTCCAGACGATCGTTGAGCACGCCATCGAATTATTACAAAGCAACAATGGCGGTTTTTATCTCTTTGACGCGGAGCATCAGGAGCTCGAACTTACATTCTCCAGCACCACAAATGCGCCAAAAGGCACACGCCTTAAATTGGGGGAGGGAGTGGCCGGTCAGGTGGCACTCAGTCGTGAGCCGCTGATCATCAATAATTATCAAATTTGGAACGGGCGGTCCATTCAATATTCGAACACATCATTCCGCGCTGTGCTTGGAGTTCCAATGCTATATGGCGGGGAATTGATCGGCGTGCTGGTGGTAAACGAATATGGCAACTCGGAGAGAAAATTTACCCAGGACGATGCCAATCTGGCCTCGCTGTTCGCAACACAAGCCTCCAGCGTAGTACACAACACCCGCTTGTTGGAACACTTGGAGGAACGCGTCGAACAGTTTTCTGCCTTGCACTCCATTGACCTGGTGATCGGCTCCACCACCGACCTAAGCGTCAGTCTTCAGATTGTGATCGAATCGATCATCCACCTGCTCAAAATTGACGCGGTAGATATGCTGCTGTATAACCCATCCACGCTCAACCTCGAATATGCGGTCGGGAGGGGCTTCCGCCCTGGTTTCGTTCATCCATCCATTCGCCTTGGCGAAATGCCAGCCGGGCAGGCAGCCTTGACGCGTCAAATGGTGGATATCCCTGAACTTGCCAAGGCAAGACTCTCTGCCTCATTCCAGCAAATGATACAGCGTGAGAACTTTGTCGCGTACCGAGGCCTTCCAATCATCGCCAAAGGGGAGGTGAAGGGTGTGTTGGAGATTTATCATCGCTCTGCGCTTCCCTCCAATATGGAATGGAGTGACCTTTTCCATCTCCTGGCAGGCCAGGCTGCCATTGCGGTGGACAATGCAATGCTCTTCAACAACCTCGAACATGCCAATGCTGAATTAGAGATTGCCTACGATACCACCATTGAAAGCTGGGCACAGGCATTGGACCAGATGGAAAACGAATCCGGCAGTCATGTCGATCGAATGGTCGAGAGAACCATTACATTGGCGCATAAGTTCGGAATTCCCGATTACGAGCTTCCAAATATTCGCCGGGGCGTGCTGCTGCATAATGTGGGGATGATGAGCATTCCAGATAAAATCATCCTCAAGCCTGGCCCGCTGGATGAAGAAGAATTGAAAACTATGCGGCAGCATCCAACAAATGCTTATAACCTTTTGTCAAAAATTGCCTATCTGCGCCCGGCGCTGGACATTCCATATTGTCATCACGAAAAATGGGATGGAAGCGGATATCCGCGCGGTTTGAAGGAAGAACAAATTCCGCTGGCTGCACGCGTTTTCTCCGTTGTGAATGTTTACGAGGCGCTTTCGCATGAACGTTCGTACCGGCCAGCATGGACCAAGGACAAAATCATCGAATACATCCAGGAACAATCGGGCAAAAGCTTCGACCCGCGTGTGGTCAAAGCTTTCCTGGAAATTGTCTGAGCCAAACGGATAAAACCATTGAATCCCCTTGAAATGACAAGGGGATTTTTGATTCCTTGATATTTTCTTGACAATTCCTCTCCACTTCTTGCTCAAAATTTGACGCCCCATTTACTACAATGGCAACAGGAGAGAAAAACCCATGTCCGATCTAATTTACGTTGGTCTCACTGTTTTGTTCTTTGTGCTCACTTACTGGTTTATTCATGTTTGCGAGCGTTTAATGGAGGATTGATTATGAATCCGTTGTACATCATCGTTGGGTTGATCACTCTGGTGTTGTTCATTTATTTAGTGCTCGCCTTGGTCAAGCCGGAGTGGTTCGGATGAACATCTTCAGTTGGATTCAACTTATTTTCTACTTTGTCGACTTGATTGCACTTGCCAAGCCACTTGGCTCATTTATGACAAAGGTTTATCAAGGCGAGAAGACGTTTCTCGATCCGATATTCGGACCCGTTGAGCGGTTGCTTTATCGCCTCGCGGGAGTCCATGCCGATGAAGAAATGGATTGGAAAGTCTATGCTATCGCGTTGATGACCTTCAATGTTTTCGGTTTGTTAGCGGTATACGCTTTGCAGCGTTTGCAGGGATTCCTGCCGCTTAATCCGCAGGGCTTCGGCGCAGTCTCGCCTGATTCATCTTGGAATACGTCAGTCAGTTTTGCGACCAACACGAACTGGCAAGGCTATGGCGGCGAAACGACCATGAGCTACTTAACCCAGATGATGGGATTAACAGTACAAAACTTTGTTTCTGCCGCGACCGGAATGGCTGCCGCAGTTGGATTGATCCGCGGTATTGCACGGCACACAACCGATAAGATTGGTAATTTCTGGGTTGATTTGACCCGAACGACTTTATATATTTTGTTGCCGCTAGCTTTCCTGCTTTCGCTTGCGCTGGTCTCGCAAGGCGTGGTACAGACTTTCAGCCAATACAAAACTATTTCACTATTACAACCAACCAACTTCCAACAAACTAAAACCGATGCAAGTGGAAATCCGGTGAAAGACGCCTCAGGCAATCCGGTAATGGAAACTGTTCCAGTAACGGATCAAACGCTGGCGGTCGGTCCCGCCGCTTCGCAGATCGCGATCAAACAATTGGGAACGAATGGCGGCGGATTCTTCAACACCAATTCGACGCATCCATTTGAAAACCCAACACCGTTCTCGAATTTCCTCGAGATGCTTTCCATTTTGCTCATCCCAGCGGCATTGGTTTACACGTTCGGCAAGATGGTCGGCGACACGCGCCAGGGTTGGGCAATTCTGGCGGCGATGACCATTATCTTTGTTGCCTTGTTGTCTGTTACAGTCTGGGCAGAACAGACCGGCAATCCACTCATTACGAAACTCGGTGTGGATATTCATCAGAGCAATATCAATCCGGGCGGAAACATGGAAGGTAAAGAAGTCCGCTTCGGCGTTGCCAATTCCGCATTGTGGGCGACCGCGACTACGGCGGCGTCAAACGGTTCGGTTGATTCAATGCACGACTCGTATATGCCGCTGGGCGGCTTGGTCGAGATGTGGCTAATCCATTTAGGCGAAGTCATTTACGGTGGTGTTGGGTCAGGCTTGTATGGCATGTTGGCCTTCATGATCGTGGCGGTCTTCGTAGCTGGATTGATGGTCGGGCGCACGCCAGAATACTTGGGCAAAAAGATCAATGCGTATGAAATGAAGATGGCTTCGCTGATTCTTTTGATTCCAGTCTTCACCGCTTTAGTTGGAACAGCAATCGGCGTTCTAACTCCCACGGGTCAATCAAGTGTTCTTAATCCCGGCCCACATGGATTCAGTGAAATCCTATATGCATTCTCATCCGCCACCGGGAACAATGGAAGCGCTTTTGCCGGGCTTAATGTCAATACTCCATTCTATAACACCGCGCTGGGCATCATCATGTTCATTGCTCGCTATTGGCTGGCGATCCCAGCGTTGGCAATCGGCGGCTCGCTGGCGCGCAAGAAGAAAATTCCGGCAGGTGCAGGAACGCTGCCAACATATACGCCGCTCTTCGTTGCGTGGTTGATCGCGGTGATCATTATTGTCGGCGCGCTTGGATTTTTACCGGCATTGGCGCTCGGACCAATCGTTGAGCATTTGATGATATTCGCTCATTAAAGTTTCCGCGCTCCCGGCGGGGACGCCGCCGCCGAGGACGGCGGCTTGAGCAGAAATTGGATTTAGAAAATGAATGCACCTATTAGAAAGAGATCCGTTTTTCGACGCGAACTTTATCAACGCGCCATTCTTGATTCGTTTATCAAATTGAATCCGCGCTGGATGGTCCGCAACCCGGTCATGTTCGTGGTAGAAGTTGGCAGTGTGTTGACCACCGCGTTATTTGTTCAAGCTTTATTCGGTAAAGGTGAAGCGCCTGCAGGTTTTATCGGTGGCGTATCCCTCTGGCTTTGGTTTACCGTTTTATTTGCGAACTTTTCCGAAGCTGTTGCAGAAGGACGCGGCAAGGCGCAAGCTGAAGCGCTGCGAAAGACGCGTCAGACCACGCAGGCAAAAAAGTTGAAGACGCCGGACCGCTCGTCCAAGTATGAACTTGTCGCTTCAACGAGTTTGCGTAAGAACGACATATATTTCGTTGAAGCGAACGACATCATCTCTGTGGATGGCGAGATCATCAAAGGCATCGCATCAGTGGACGAAAGTGCGGTCACGGGTGAAAGCGCACCGGTGATTCGCGAAGCGGGCGGTGACCGTTCAGCGGTCACCGGCGGGACGCGGCTTTTATCCGACTGGTTGATCGTCCGAGTCACTGCTGAACCTGGCGAAGGCTTTCTCGACCACATGATCGGCCTCGTGGAAGGCGCAAAGCGACAGAGGACTCCCAATGAAATTGCGCTGAATATTTTGCTGGCGGGCTTCACCATCATCTTCTTGATCGTCTGTGCAACGCTGTTGCCTTATTCTTTATACAGCGTTCGAGTTGCTGGAAAGGGAATACCAATTTCCATCACGGTTTTGGTGGCATTGCTTGTATGTTTGATTCCAACCACAATTGGTGGATTGCTTTCTGCCATCGGTATTGCCGGAATGGATCGCATGATTCAGCGCAATGTGATTGCCATGTCGGGGCGCGCCGTGGAAGCCGCGGGCGATGTGGATGTTTTATTGCTCGACAAAACCGGGACGATTACGCTTGGCAATCGTCAAGCGGTGGAGTTGATTACCGTAGATGGAATCTCGCCGCATGAGTTGGCTGAGGCTGCACAACTTGCATCCTTGGCAGATGAAACCCCAGAGGGCCGTTCGATCGTTGTTCTCGCCAAGGAAAAATATGGCTTGCGCGGCCGCACGATGGGGTCCAGCGATGAAGCGCCCGCAGGAATGCGCTTCATTCCATTCACCGCACAGACCCGGATATCGGGAGTGGATTTCGATGGTACATCGATTCGCAAAGGCGCGCCGGATACGATGATTGCTTGGGTCCAATCCAATGGACATACGGTTCCATCCGATTTGCAAACCAGTGTGGATAAGATTGCGCGTGCGGGCGGCACGCCATTAGTTGTGACTCGGAACAACCAAGCGCTTGGCGTGATTCATTTAAAGGACATTGTCAAAGGCGGGATCAAGGAACGCTTCGCACATCTGCGCAAGATGGGGATCAAGACCGTAATGATCACCGGCGACAATCCATTAACCGCCGCGGCAATCGCCGCCGAAGCCGGAGTGGATGACTTTCTGGCGCAAGCCACACCGGAAACGAAACTCAAGTTAATCCGCGAATATCAAACCGGCGGACGTTTGGTGGCGATGACCGGCGACGGCACCAACGATGCGCCCGCGTTGGCGCAAGCCGATGTAGCGGTCGCGATGAACACTGGCACGCAGCCCGCCCGCGAAGCCGCTAATATGGTGGACTTGGATAGTAACCCAACCAAATTGATTGAAGTGGTTGAGATCGGCAAACAACTATTGATGACGCGCGGAGCGCTTACAACATTCAGCATTGCCAACGATGTCTCGAAATATTTCGCCATCATCCCAGCCGCATTCGCGGCCACTTATCCAATTTTGAATGTTCTCAATATTATGCGGTTGACCACACCCCAGAGCGCCATCATGTCGGCGGTGATCTTCAACGCGCTGATCATCATCGCCTTGATTCCACTGGCATTGCGCGGTGTGCCTTATCGTGCGGTCGGCGCGGCGCGTTTGTTGCGCGACAACATTTTGATCTATGGTGTGGGCGGCATGATTGCCCCGTTCATCGGAATCAAGTTGATTGATATGTTACTCGCGGCGTTACATTTGGTTTAGGAGGAAGACAAATGCTTTCCCAAGTTAAACCGGCTCTGATATTTTTACTTATATTTACTGTCATCACAGGAATCATTTACCCGCTTGTTGTGACAAGCATTGCTCAAGTTGCCTTTCCATCGCAAGCCAATGGAAGTTTAATCATCAGAAATGGCAAAGTCGTTGGCTCGCAATTGATTGGTCAGCAGTTCGATGATCCGAAATATTTTTGGGGACGGCTCTCCTCGACGAGTCCATTTCCGTATAACGCGTATTATGCTCAAACACTGACCGCCTCATCCGGCTCGAACTACGGACCAACGAACCCGGCACTGTTGCAGGAAGTCCAGGCACGCATCCAGGCATTGAAGAAAGCGGATCCAACGAACACCGCGCCGATCCCGGTTGACCTTGTCACTTCGTCTGGTAGCGGACTCGATCCGGACATCAGTGTGGCCGCAGCGTTGTATCAGGTTCATCGTGTGGCGTCCACCCGCCGGTTGAGTGATGCGCAGGTCAAAGCGCTGGTGAATCGATATACCGAAGGTCGCCAGTTTGGTTTTCTCGGCGAGCCGCGCGTAAATGTTCTCAATTTGAATCTGGCGTTGGATGGATTACAATAAATTAGATGGGCATCGAATCTAATCGTCCTGATCCTGATAAGCTGCTCGAGCAAATACAACAAGAAGATGCGTCTGCGAAGCGCGGCCAGCTCAAGATTTTCCTGGGCTACGCCGCAGGTGTGGGAAAAACATACGCCATGCTGGAAGCCGCGCGTCAGAGAAAGGCCGAGGGGGTGGATGTTGTTGTTGGGTATATCGAGACCCACAATCGGGTCGAGACTGAACGCCTCGCACAGGGGCTGGAAATCCTTCCGCGTAAATCCATCGAATATCACGGCATGATGCTGACCGAAATGGATGTGGATGCCGTCATCGCCCGGCGCCCAAAACTGGTATTGGTCGATGAACTGGCGCATACCAACGCGCCCAGCTTGCGTCACCCGAAGCGTTATCTGGATGTGGAAGAACTGCTGGAAGCGGGGATCGATGTATATTCCACATTGAACATCCAGCATCTTGAAAGCTTGAACGATGTGGTCGCTCAGATTACAGGCGTATTGGTGAGAGAGACCGTTCCGGATCGCATCATTGACGAGGCGAATGAACTGGAGTTGATTGACCTGCCGCCTGAAGAACTACTCGTCCGTTTGCGTGATGGAAAAGTATATGTTCCCGAACAAGCCGCGCGCGCCGTTCAGGATTTCTTCCGCAAGGGGAATCTCACTGCGCTGCGTGAGATGACCATGCGCCGCGCAGCAGAACGTGTCGATGACCAGATGCGTTCCTATATGGAGACACAGGCCATCGCGGGACCGTGGCCGGCTGCGGAACGCATCATGGTGTGTGTCAGCCCGAATCCATTGGGTGAGCGCTTGGTGCGATCTGCGCGCCGCCTCGCCGATGAACTCAAAGCGGAATGGCTGGCGGTTTATGTCCAAGCGCCTCACGATAGCACTCTACCGCAGGAGAAGCGTGATTTTGCCATACGTTCACTGAGCCTCGCCGAAGAACTGGGTGCACACACGACTGTGATTCCATCGAGCGATTCTGCAAGTGCATTGGCTTATACCGTGATCGATTTTGCTCACAAAAATAATGTCACGAAAATTGTGGCAGGAAAGCCGATGCGCCCGCGCTGGATTGAATTCCTGCGTGGCTCCTTCGTGGATGAGTTGATTCATAAGAGCGGCGATATCGATATTTATGTGGTTCCCACTTCGGAAGCGCCACACTTGCCTCCCGAAGAAAACCCACTTCAACCGCATAGCCGCATAACATCTTATCTCTTGAGTTTAATTCTAGTCGTTGCTGCGACAGGAATAGGTTATTTAATCGGCAGGAATATTTCGCCCACTAACTTGGTGATGATCTATCTGCTGGCTGTTGTGGCTTCGGCGGTCTATCTTGGCCGTGGACCATCCATCTTGGCATCCATTGCAAGTGTATTGGCATTTGATTTTTTCTTTGTGCCGCCGCGCTATACTTTTGTAGTTACGGATACAGAATATCTTCTCACGTTCATTGGTTTACTTCTTGTCGGTACGGTAATCAGCTATCTCACAGTGCAAGTCCGCGAACAAGCCGAAGCTGCGCGCACGCGCGATGTCCAATCTACCGCACTCTATGAACTTGGGCGCGACTTGACTGCAACCGCGGGCGTGGATTCCATCGCCCAAATTGTCGTCTCACATATCAGCCAAACTTTCAAACGAGAAACGGTGGTTTTTATCCCTGATAAGAATGGCTCATTGAAAGTACGGGCTTCAAGCCCTGGCCTTTCAATTGCTGATAACGAGCTGGCCGTGGCGGGCTGGACTTTTGAGCATGGACAAGTGGCCGGACGCGGAAGCGATACACTGCCTGATGCCTCCATGCATTACCAGCCGCTTCAGACCGCCCGCGGTATTGTCGGCGTATTGGCCATCAAGCCTGCTGATTCCCCTCATTACCTTACGCCCGATCAGCGCAGGTCATTGGATGCCTTTGCCAACCAGGCCGCTATCGCTATTGAGCGTTCGCGCCTTGTAGATCAAGCACGTCAAAACGAAATTCTGGAAATCACCGACAAACTCCAGTCTGCTTTATTGAATTCGATCTCGCACGATCTGCGTACGCCGCTGGTTTCGATCACGGGGGCCTTGAGTAGTTTGGCAGAGGACTCGATTAATCTTAGCGATACGACGCGCCGCAGTCTTATCGAGACGGCGCGCGGTGAAGCAGATCGTCTTAATCGGCTGGTTGGCAATTTGCTGGAAATGACACGTTTGGAATCCGGGGCTGTGCGAGTGCGGCCTGAAGCGTGCGATGTCCAGGATGTGATCGGTTCAGCGCTGGAACAACTTGAGAAGCGCAAGGAGGATCGTCCGATCCTCATCCATATTTCTCCAGAATTACCATTTGTTTCCATGGACTTTGTTCTGATCTCACATGTCCTCGTCAATGTAATCGACAATGCCCTAAAATATTCCCCGCCCGGTTTGCCCATCGAAATCGATGTGCATGTTGTCAGCGGCTACCTGAATATCGAAGTTGCCGACCAGGGCATTGGGATTCCCAAGGAAGACCTGTCCCGTATCTTCGATAAGTTCTATCGGGTGCAGAGGCCGGATAATATCAAGGGCACCGGCTTGGGACTTTCAATCAGTAAAGGAATCATCGAGGCGCACGGCGGATTCATCGCCGCGGAAAACCGGCCCGGCGGCGGAACGATCATCACGATTGCATTGCCAATGAGATAATCCATGAGCGATAGCGATTTGAACATTCTGGTTGTGGATGACGAACCCGCCATTCGGCGTTTTCTACGCGTCTCGCTTGGTGCGCACGGTTATACCATCACCGAAGCCCGATCCGGCGAAGAGGCGCTGCAGATCATCGCCACCAGCCATCAGGACATCGTGATTCTCGATCTTGGCCTTCCAGATATGGATGGTGTGGAAGTCACGCGCCGCTTGCGTGAGTGGACAACCATCCCGATCATTATCTTATCGGTACGTGAGCATGAGAACGATAAGATCGCCGCTCTGGATGCCGGTGCGGACGATTACCTAACCAAACCGTTTGGCATCGGCGAGTTGATGGCGCGCATGCGTGTGGCGCTGCGGAAGACTGCGCAGGACACCAACGAACCTGTTTTTGAATCGGGTGGATTGAAAATGGATTTTGCCCGCCGCGAAGTCAAGATCGATGATCGGTTGGTGACACTCACGCCAACTGAATATGATTTACTGCGAACGCTTGTCAAGAATTCTGGAAAGGTGATCACGCATCGCCAGCTTCTGCGCACAGTGTGGGGGAACGCCTATGAGAGCGAGACGCACATCCTGCAAGTCAACATAAGCAACCTGCGCCGCAAGATCGAACCCGATCCTCTTCGCCCTGTTTATATTGTCACTGAACCGGGAGTGGGGTACCGGCTGAAAGTTCTGTGAGATAAGAAGCAGGAAAATTTCTTTTTCCGATTGTGCTCGAATATAATTGGGAACATGTCCAATCTTTCCAAGCGCGCTGTCAAAATCCACGAAAAACTTTTGGAAGCCTTCGGAAATCCAACCTGGCGGAATCCCTTACCGCCGGTTGACGAACTGGTCTCGACCATCCTTTCCCAAAATACCAATGATACGAACCGCGACCGTGCCTTCAATGCCTTGCGCGCCAAATTCCCAACTTGGGAATCCGTGCGCGATGCGAAGACAAAAGATGTGGTCAATGCCATTCGACCAGCGGGCTTGGCAAATCAAAAAGGTCCGCGCATCCAAAAGGTTTTACGCGAAATCACGAAGGAACGCGGTAATTTGGATTTATGGTTTCTGAAAGATTTGCCACTCGAAGAAGCGCGTGCCTGGCTGATGAAGTTCAACGGGGTGGGACCAAAGACCGCCGCGATTGTTTTATGCTTCTCGCTCAATCGTCCTGCGTTTCCAGTGGATACACACATCTATCGCGTAACTGGCCGCATCGGTCTGCGTCCCGAAACGATGACCGTCGAGCAGGCACATCCGCATCTCGAAAAGATGTTTCCGCCTAAAACATACTACGCCGCGCATCTGAATCTGATCCGCTTGGGACGCGAAGTCTGTCACGCGCGCAAACCCGATTGCTCGAAATGCCCGATACGAAAGTTGTGTGATTACGAGCCAAAGACAAAGTAGCAATGTCATTG
>JBJKOR010000200.1:0-1465 GCA_046707185.1 Anaerolineales bacterium
CTCTGATCGTCCAGCATCGAGGCAGTCGCATAAATGTCGAAGCCGCGATACTTTCCGATCACGAGATAGCTTTGTGTGCGCGCGGCGCCGGTGACTTTCAGAGCCGCCTGCTGCGCCAACGCCATAATCTTCTTGCCTGCGGCTTCGCGATCTCTCTCGATCTGCGTTGCATCACTATTGATTGACGAGAGTAGTACGATCGCGAACTTCTCAGGAGTGTTAGCATCGCGCAGGCAAGCCGACTCGCGCAGGGAGGCGATGTGGCTTTCTGTGTTCTTTCGTTTTTGCTCGAAATAACGCACATCGCTTGGCAATCGGTTCTTGGACGACTGCCACGAAGCGCGCACCGCGCTCAAGCGCTGGTATTCTGCTTCCAGCACCACCTTCTGCATGATGAGCGGATTACCGGAAGCAATGGCTTTGATCTCGGAGAAGGTCAGCACCGTGTCGCTGACATCCTCGACCTCACGGGCATTCACTTCGCCGCGCGCGATCTGATCGATGAAGCCTGCCTTGTTTTCGAGCAAGCCCCATGTATATCCGTCGAACGAGCCTTCAGTGATGTGGACGAATTGGAAGACCTGCGGGAAAAGATTTCCCTGGCGCAGCATGCGCCCAACTTGTTGTTCGATGTCGCCCGGACGCCAGGGCGGGGTGATGGTGTGCATGGCGATACAACGCTCCTGCACATTCATGCCCGTGCCCATCTTCTCGGTCGAGCCGATCAAGACGCGAACTTGTCCCTTGTTCACAGCGGCGAATAACTTCGCGCGTTGTTCGGGCGTCTTGGCGTCGTGAATAAAAGCAACTTGATCCACCGGCACGCCGCGCAGGGCGAGGCGTTTGCGGATTTCGCTGTAGATATTGGTGGTGAGGGAGAGTTCCTCTGCGGTTTCAATTGCAACTGGAATCGCTTCCTCATCACTTTCGATGGTAACTACATTGTTTGATTTGCTCATTGGCATACCTCCATAAAGTAGAGCGGACCGCCAGATGACGGCCCGCTTTCGATGTTTGTTGTATGCGGGACAATTAACAAAAATGTCCCGTTGTGTCCCGAAAACGTCCCGTTCTTGCTAGGATTTTGGTTTCGGCGTGGCGAGGTCGCAGAAGATCAACTGCGTTCCCCGGATGGGCGCCGCGGCTTCGTAAACCTGCGCTACAACGTCCGCCAATGCGTCGATCTTGGGCATGGGGACATTGAGCGAGGCGGGAACCACGAGGCTCATATCGAGCGCGGCTTTGCGGCCATCGCTCATCACAACTAAGATGTTATCTTCTTCAGGTTTCACCAAACCGGAGCGGATCTTCTCCGCGCGGCTGGCGAGAGTCTGAACATAGTCTCGTAGATCCTGGCCTCCATCGGACACCACCTTTACAGGCTTTCCTTGAAAGAGATCGGGGCGTTCGATGCCCGAGTCGGGCGTGATCGTTTCGGCATCCACAACCTGAAACCAGATCTTCA
>JBJKOR010000201.1:0-5278 GCA_046707185.1 Anaerolineales bacterium
CTGTACCAGCAATGCCTGAAGAACAACGTTAACTTCTTCGATGAATATCAAGTGTTGGATTTTCTCATCGTCGATGGAAAGACGGCTGGCGTTGTCGCCGTTGAATTGGCAACCGGTGAATTGCACATCTTTCATGCCAAAGCCGTGATCTTTGCGACGGGCGGACATGGCCGCATCTTTGAAGTGACGTCGAACGCGTACGCCTACACCGGCGACGGCGCAGCGGTCCTGCTTCGAAGCGGTATTCCGCTCGAAGATATGGAGTTCTTCCAATTCCATCCAACGGGAATCTATAAACTCGGCATTCTTATCACCGAAGGCGTGCGCGGCGAAGGCGGCGTGTTGATCAACGATAAGGGCGAACGTTTCATGACGAAATACGCCTCGCACGTTAAAGACTTGGCTTCGCGTGATGTTGTCAGCCGCGCCATCTATACGGAGATTCGCGAAGGACGCGGCATCAATGGAAAGAATTATGTTTATCTCGATGCGCGTCCGGAATCGGTGATGAAGTATGCAGCGGAAGATGGGCGCACGAATCCCGATGGCACCCCCTACAAAATTACCGCCGAAGAATTATTAAAGAAGCTTCCCGACATCGTTGACTTCAACCGCGTCTACCTTGGCATCGACCCGATGACGCAGATGATGCCCACCCAGCCGACAGCGCATTACACGATGGGCGGCATCCCAACCAATAAATTTGGCGAAGTGGTGATCGATGACAAGAATACGGCCTTCCCCGGACTTTATGCGGCCGGCGAATGTGCCTGTGTTTCCGTGCACGGCTCGAATCGGCTCGGCACGAACAGCCTGCTCGATCTGGTTGTCTTTGGTAAACACGCAGGCTTGCGCGCCGCGGAATATGCCAAGCGGGCCGATTTCCAAAAGTTGCCGGACGATCCAACAGACGGGTCGCGCGCTCAAATTGACGGACTCCGCCGCGGCTCCGGAAAAGAGAACGTGTACGACATCAGCATGGAAATGAAGAAAGTGATGTTCGACGATGTCGGCGTTTATCGCACTGAAAAAAGTATTCAGTCCGCCATCGAAAAAGTCCATGAATGGAAGGAACGCTTCAAGGATATCCGCGTGATGGATACCGGCAAGATTTTCAACACCGAATTGTTGAATGCCTGGGAGTTGGGCAACATGCTCGAGGTTTCGAACGTGGTCGCCGAGTGCGCCTTGAACCGCAGGGAATCACGCGGCGGGCATTCGCGCGAAGATTTCCCGAAACGCGATGATGTGAATTGGCTCAAGCATACACTGGCGTGGAAGAAGAACGATAAGATCGAAATTGGTTACAAGCCGGTGGTGATTACGAGATTCCAACCAAAGGAAAGAGTCTATTAAAAGAGCAGACCCTAAGGGTTTTAAAAACCCTTAGGGTCTCTGGAGAATAACCATGCAAGTAACTTTAAAAGTCTTTCGTTATAACCCTGAGAAAGATCTGCGCGGACATTACGAGACCTATCACCTCGATGTCGAAGAGACTGAGCGCATCCTTGACCTGCTCGAATTGGTCAAGGGACATTACGATGGTTCGCTGTCGTTCCGGCGTTCGTGTGCGCACGGTGTTTGCGGTTCGGACGCGATGCGTATCAATGGCCGTAACATGTTATCGTGCAAAACACTGGTGCGCGATGTGGGGAATAAGATCACGGTCGAACCCTTGCTTGGATTGAAGATCGTCAAGGATTTGATCGTGGACATGGAACCGTTCTTCGACAACTACAAAAAAGTTTTGCCGTGGTTCATCAACGACTCTTTGCCTCCCGCCGATGGAAAAGAGCGGCTTCAATCTCCCGAACAGCGGGCGCGCTTCGACGAAACGACCAAGTGCATCTTGTGCGCGGCGTGCACTACATCCTGTCCATCGTTCTGGAGCAGCGACAATTATTTTGGTCCTGCCGCGTTGGTCACCGCGCACCGCTTCATCTTCGATAGCCGCGATGAAGCCGCCGCGGACCGGCTGCAGATCATCAGCGAGACCTCAGGCCTGGCACGTTGTCACACCGCCTTTAACTGCACATTGGCTTGTCCGCGCGATATCCATATTACAAAAGCCATCGGGGAGTTGAAGATGGCAACCCTGACAGGGAAAGTGGAGTGATGCAGTAAACAGAAAGCAGTAAGCAGTTGAGCCGCGTTCAATACGCGGCTTGATTTTTTAAATTCCAAAACATTGTTATAATATACAATGTTAGGCGGATTCTTCCTTTACTTGGTGGATACTCAAAATCGTTTCCTGTAAGTTATGTCCTTGAAGCCAATTTAATGCTGTAATCGTTTGCTCTTTCACAGGGGTATTAGCTTTGATGGTTGTTCATTGGAGTGAACTGGGGTCGTAAAAAATGATTTACAACAATTTTCCTTCTGGAATAGTTTATGGGGTCATAGCGACCGCTATCGTACTTTCCATAGCAAATCAAATTAGAAATGCCGTGTCCAAGGTACGAAGGCAAAGCCGAACCTTGGATACGTTCTCCGATTCCGAACAGGCAAAATTGACCCCCGCAAAGATCGTACGAGGCAGCTTGTTTGGGATGGTAAGCTGTGTGTTTTGGATTCTTGTTCTTCTGGTTGTGGTAGTCACCCTAATTGAAGTCGTTCATTGGATAATGACATATAAGCTATAGCGCTGGGCGAAGAAAATCTGAACTTATCTGAAGGAAACCTTATACGGTAATCAGCGACCCGGGTTTGACTTGTTCCATTTCCTGCCCTTTGCGGAGAATCCACGCCTCGCCGGTGACAAGCTGCATCTTCTTCCCTACCACTTTGATGTGTGAGCCGTCAGCCAGGATAAGCACGGGGTTTTCGTGAAAGATGTGGTAATCCGTCAGCCACTCATTGCACATGGCGTGCAAGTATGGATCATCCCAATAATGAACGAAGAAGTTGAACGGCACCAGGTTCAATCCGTTGAAATGCGGCGTCTCGGCCATGTTGATGTCGTTGGCAGTCAGGATATTTGGTCCGCATAGAATCGTCCCGGCGCTGAAAGCCATGAGCGGCAGGCCAGCTTGAATCTTCTTGATCAGATAGGGCATTAGTCGGCTGGCGTGCAGACGATGATTCAGAAGGAACGTGTTGCCGCCGGGGATGTAAACCACGTGGGCGCGGCGCAGAATGGATTCCATTTCCGCGAGTTCCATCGCTTCGGTGTCGACCATTTCGACACGCGCCAGACCCTTGAAAAACTTTTGAGTCAGCGCGAGATACCTTTCGCCGTACAGTGAAGCCATCGGCAGAAAGGCAACCAGCGCATCCTGCTTGTCCGCGAGATACGGTTTTGCCGCCTCAATGATGTAACGAATATCGTCGTGTTCGCCGGGGCTGGAAAATAGATGAAGGTTCATGCTTATTATTTCGCGTTGAAAGCGCGTTCGATAGTGATACGGTGTTCTGCAAAATGCTCCGAGGTGTTGCCAAGCACCAATTCAATGATGAGCGGCGATTTTGGATCGTTCCACTTGAACGGTTTCATCAGATTTTGAAAATCCATCGTCTCGAGTGTTTTGATGGTTTCGTTATAAGTGATTCTTAACTCATTGAGGACATCGTCGGTGGAACGATTGCGGTTACGCTCGAAGAGAATCGCATTTTCGCCGTCCTCGTCCAGTTCCTTATGCTTTTGCTCTTCGATTCCTAACGCAAGATGTGCGGGCATGCCTCCGAGATGGCTCTTCAACAGAAAATCCATCCACGCCGAAAGATGGGCGAGATTATCTTTGGGCGACCAGCCTCCGGAATCGGGTGTCGTCATTTGTTCCGGCGTGAGGCGATTTACAACTTCCATCAATGCCTTCCATTCGCGCTCAATAGTCGCCAGCAATTCATCGAGATTTTGGGGAAGAGTTTGTTCAGCCATTGAAGCACCTCATGATAATAGAGTGTGTATGCAAAACGTTCTGCATACACACTTGGGGAAATCTGTTATTTCGGGTGATGAAGCCTAATAGCGCCTGCCGCCTCCGCGCTGGGGGCGGTGTCCGCCGCGGTTGCCGCCTCGATTGCCGAAGCCGCCGCGTTCTTCGCGCGGACGAGCCAGACTTACCTTCAGTTCGCGCTCCCCCAATTGAAAACCATTGAAGGTGGTGATGGCTTTTTCCGCCTCGGCTTGATTACTCATTTCCACAAAAGCAAAGCCTTTCGATTGACCACTATCACGGTCCTTGAGCAATGCCACGGAGGCAACAGTGCCTGCCTGCATGAAGAGGGTCCGTAGATCGTCTTCTGTGGTCGAGTACGACAGATTGCCGACGTACAATTTCGATTCCATTTTTCTCCTAGCGGCAGGTTCCTGGCCTGCCAAAGTGGTAGGTTCTTGTCCTACCAAACGCCCGCCATTTGTGCGGACAGCTTCTAAGCGTTGCACAGAAGTGCTTCGCAAAATCAGGTGTGAGACGACCGCAGAAAAGGATCACCAAACCCTGTTGACAACAAGTTCAGTATATCATAGTGGTTCTTAAGATGTGATGCTTACTTCAAAAATTTGGAAGCAAGTTTATAAGTTTGCTGAATGTGTTTATCGGAAACATCCCAGCCTTGAAGTTCTCTTCGAATCAAATCCTTATGTTTGCGGCTGATATCGCGCAAGGCATTCCCTACGGACTTGCGGACGTATTCGCTTTCATCGGCTTTCAGCGCGCTCAAAAGTTCAATCGCGACTTCGGGATGACCGCGAAAATAATCTCGGCCCGTCCAGATGCGCAGACCTTCGGTCACCGCGCGGCGGACGTTGGGGTTGGCATCTGCAAGCCAATCTTTGATCTCAGGTAACGATTTTTCGTAACCACGATCTTTGCAATATTGATCGAAAGCTTTCGCCAAAGTTTCCTGCACGCGCCAATCCTGATCGAGGCTGACGCGCCTGCGTAAGAATGCAAAACTCTCTTTGGATTGTGCGGCAAGTTTTCCGAATAAAAACGTCGCCAGCACACGCGCCTGATGGAACTCAGAAACGAACAATTCTTTTGCCAATAAAGAAGTCTCTGCCGCGCTATGGCTGGCAAAGACTTCTTCCGAAGCCTTCTGAATATCCAGGAAGCCGTGTTCGGTTTTCTTTACGCGTTGAACGAGAGATTGAATCGTATCCATGCTATTTTACTTTCGATCCAATTACTTTCCTCAAATCTTCCTGTACTTCATTCCAACTTCGACTCGCATCCACCACCACCCAGCGCTTCGGTTCCTGCTTGACCATTTCCAAATATCCGGCGCGCACGCGGCGATGAAATTCCACATCATAGGCATCGAGTCGATTCCATTC
>JBJKOR010000202.1:0-7603 GCA_046707185.1 Anaerolineales bacterium
GCGCCCGGACTTTATTCCAACCGCTATCTATCCAAGCCAAATGCTACCGACTCCGATCGACGCGCTTATCTCTTACAAAACCTGAAAGATAAGCCGCGCCCCTGGACAGCGGCCTTTCATGCAACCATTTCGATTGCAATTCCAGGCAATCCGCAGGTTCGCTTGACAACCGGTGAATGCAAAGGCGAGATTATTCCTGGAGAACGCGGCACGAGTGGATTTGGATACGATCCGATATTCTTTATTCCCGAATTAAACCGGACCATGGCTGAACTCCACATGGACGAAAAAAACCGCGTGAGCCATCGGGCACGCGCGATTATGAATGCAAAGCCGATTTTGAAAGAGATATTCGAGAAGTAGCCCGCGCTTGAAGCGCGACTACGCAATCGAATTGAAGAAATCAGCAAAGAGCTTCGAGGTCACGTCTGGCTGCTCAAGCATCACCATGTGCCCCGCCTTCGGCACAATCTCCAAGCGCGCCCCGGCGATATGATTGGATAAAAATTCTGAGTAGCGCGCAGGCGTCATCTGGTCATCGGCTCCGCAAATGATCAGCGTAGGCAGGGAAAGCTTCGAGAGTTGGTTCATCACATCGAACGCGTCACATGCCATCAGGTCGCCGTAAAGAACCGGTTGGCGCGTCTCCATTATTCGTTGTGTGGTCAATTCCTTTACGCGGCTGGATGACGCTGCAAAGGAAGCGTCACTGATGATTTGCACGGCGCTTTCGTATGTGGACGGACTCGATGCAGCTTTCAGCAAAGCCGGCGCGACGCGCAAACGAGCTCCGCTCCCGACCAGGCCCAAAGCGGTCACATGCTCCGGAAAATGGATCGCCGCCGAAAGCGCAACCGCGCTTCCCATCGAATGACCGACGAGGATGGCTGAATACATCCCCAATTCCAACATGAACCGAAGTACATCGTCCACATATTCCTCGATGGTTTGATGCCCAATCCCTTCGGACTTTCCATGCCCGGGCAAGTCCAGGGCGAACACGCGCTCGCCCGGCAAATATCGCAGTTGCGGCGGCCACGATAAATGATTGCCGCCCGCGCCGTGAATGAAAATGATGGGCGGATGCACACGCCCTCCCGTCTCTTCGTGAGCAAAATAATACAAATCAGCAATGGTGGGCATAATAAATTTGGCCTTCTTACACACGATGAAAAAGAATGCTTTGTCCGGGTTTAATGAGACCTGGCATGATGCAAACGATCGGCTGCTTCTTCTGTGAGAGGAATATATACCTGCACTTTGGTGCCTTTGCCTATCGCAGATTCAATATTCAATAAACCATTGACCAGTTCCGCCCGCTCACGCAAGTTGATCATGCCCAAGCTGGAACGTTTATCATAAGCCTTGTTCACCTCATCCACATCAAAACCGACTCCGTTATCTTCCACTTCCAGCAGGACCAATCCCGGCTGGAGCGGCCCAAGCCTCACCCAAATATTCGAAGCTCTGGCATGTTTCCGGGCATTCGTCACTGCTTCTTCGATAATATAGAAAATCACACCCTGTTTTCCCATCTCCATCTGAGAGACAACTTTTTCGTCGATTTTGATGGTGACCGTTTGATTGTACGTTTCGTGCATTTTATCGGCCATCGATTTAAGCGCCGCCCCCAGGCCTTGTGACTCGAGAATAAGCGGACGCAGGGTGAACAGCATATGGCGGATTTCCTTGGTCGTGCGATGCGCCAGGTCCTCGATCTTGGATAATTCCTCCCTGGCTGTCTTGGGGTCCTTGTCTATCATGCGGCGCGCAATGTTGATACGCATGGCCATGGCCGCCACGGATTGCGTTGGTCCGTCGTGCAGATCGCGCGCCAGCTTTTTGCGCGCCTCCTCATGCACCTCGATCATGCGCTCCTTTTCCTCAATGAGGTCCTGGTACAAACGCGCGTTCTGAATCGCGATCACTGACTGACGCCCGATCATATCGAGCATGTCGCGGCGGTCCGGCGTGAAGTAATCCACATCAGGATGCGCAAAGATCATCGCCCCGTAAACATTGAATCCGCTTCGCAAAGGGAAACAATAGGCAGACATGCAATTGCGTAAAGCGATCACGCGTCCCAATTCTGGATCGTAACCAATATCCTTGGAAAAGACCGGATCACCTGCATCGAAGACTTTTTGAAGGATGCCATCCGTAGCGGCAAACGTAATACGCATGTCGGCTGGTGTGAAACGGCGCGCCGACCCAACATACAGATAGCCGCCTTTGAATAGCAGGACCGCGCTCACCAACGGGTCGCTTCCTGATTCGTCGACGTCCGGGTTGAGTGCGGCAAAGCCAAGGTCGAGGGCGGCATCGAGCACGCGTCGATAAGAGAGGGTGGCGGTCAAGGCCGAGGTCAATCCATAAATGGCGCGCAGGCGTTCTTGTTGAATGGATTGTTTCTTGTTCTCATGCTCGAGCCAGAGTTGACGCGCTTTGCGCAAACGAACGATCAACTGCCGGCCAAGGAATCCAAACACTCCACCTAAAACCAGGTATGCCCCGCCCCAAAGAACGATCATCGCCGATATGGTTTGAATTTGAAGATAAGCATTCGCAAACGAAAGCACGGCAAACAACCCCGCGCTGATCAATGCCCCCCAATATTCAAAATAAATTGCACCTGTAAAAACGGCCAATAGTCCCGCCCACGCCACCGGGCCGCTCATGCCATTCGACATCCAAAAGAAGGCGCCGCTCAGCAACAAGTCAATGACCAGGCCAATCTGTCGATGATAAGGGATGCGTGTATTGAGGCTCGCCAGCACGGTCATTACCAGGTCCCAAATGGCCAGCACAGCAATGGGCAATACACGCGTCAGCGTCAATGCGCCGCCCAGCGCAAGCGATATCGTCCACCCAAGCATCACTGCCCAGCGCAGTGAAATTGCGAACCAGTCAGCAAGGTAGGGGGTTTCGTATGTCCGCATGGGCCAATGATAACAAAGAAATGGATGAGTGGAGAATTACAACTTTCTTAGGAAGCAGCCAATACCGACTCATGAATTCTCCGCGCGGGGCTGCGCCAGCAAGACCGACATTCCTACAAAGATTCCCAGATTGAGCCAGATGAGCGGCGTGGCAAACGAATCCTGTGTCATATTATAAAAGATGATTCCCAGCCAGGAGGACAGCGCGGCGATGCCCAGATAACGCCATAAGTTTGTCCGCCGCCTGAGCGCGGCAACGATGTCGCCGAGGATGAAAAGCTGGAATGCCAAAAAGAGAATAAAGCCAATCAGGCCGGTCTCTGCCAGGAGACGCACATACAGATTCTTCGCATTCGGATAAAGCGAACTCGTTGGGCTGAGCTGTGAGGCGATTTCAGGAACATAGGTCAGAACCCAATCCGGTAGATTCTGATAAATGTAAAAACCGTCCGCACCAAGCCCCACGCCCGTCCACGGATGATCACGATAAGCTCCCAGTGCGCCCACGATATAGGCTGCGCGCGCCCCCGCCGAGTTTTGAATCAGGAAATCCGGAATGCTGGTTGCATTGTTATTCCACAAGCGCGAAATATAATTTTTGCGGGCAAGGAACATTCCTGCACCCAACACAGAAACGACAACGACCAAAATCAAGGCGGTGCGCAAAATGATTCCTTTTACCTCGCGAAAGCCTTTGATCAACCAATTCCACGCGATGCGAATGTATTCACCGCCGGCAAACAACAAGGTCAGGATAATCGTTGCGGCAGCGATAGCCAAACCGCCGCGTGAAAAGGTTGCCAACAAGATCAAGACCGCGCAAAGGATCAGGACGGGTTCAAACCATTTGAAACGCGTCACCCGCCAGCGGGTCAGGAGCGAAGCGAAAAGCCACGGCAAATAAATCGTCGCAATCTCACCGGCTAGCCAGGCCGGTTCGTAGGCCATGCCGGAAATTCGATTCGTCTTGATTAATTCGCGCATCGAGAAGGCAAGCTGGAGATGGGTCACAAAAGGCTTGGGCAGGATATGCAAATAGAACGTCGCGCCCTGCACACCGCTCCAAAGGATATCGAGCACAAATCCGACCAGCATCCATGTAATGCTAAACCGCAAGTCATTCTCACTGCGATTCATCCACACCGCGCTGGTAAAGAAGGCCAATCCAAGAATCAATGTGACCCAAGAGCGGAGGGTACGTCCCCAATAGGCCTGATGGCGCAGAACCAACGGTCCGAATAGAACGCCGATCATGGTCGCCACAAAAGTGGCGAGGATGAACGCCAGGAGCGGCGTAAACGCACCCGGCCAGATAAAACGTTGACGGTCACGAAGAAATTGAATCAACAAAACGATCATCAGCAACGCCAGCGGATAAGCCGCGAGAGGACGCTCGAATGTATCCGCGCCCATGAACGGAAAATATCGAAAGCTGGTGACGGGCAAAGTCAGCACCACTCCTGCCCAAAATAGACGGGCAAGGTTATCGAGAGAAAACATCGAGCGCAAAGAGTTGTTCATTGCTGCTTGGTCGAAACGAAATTCGGATGAAAGAACAGAATAACCAATGCACTCAACGCCAGGAATGCCATGGCGCCGACGAACAGGTATGTGCTCACGCTGAACAAACGTTTCGTCGGAATGTTTTGGGTTTGAGCGGTATCAACGGTGATGTACGGTTCGAGTCCACTTGTGGCGGACGCGACCACTTCCGTCTTCACTTGACTGGCAAAGGCTTGCGCCCACGCTGATGCAAGCGCCTCGGCTTTGGCAGGATGATTATCATCCGCAAAGAAATGCCAGCCCCCTACGCCGGGTTGACTCAGTTGCAGCTTGCCGTTGCGCATCTGACCCACGCTCACACCGTTGACCTGTGACGCGACCTGATTCAACACAACATCCGACCACGCAATCTCTTCGAGTTTGCGCGTCTCGCGATCGAGATAATAGAATTGTTCACGGTCGGTGTTTTGGGGCCAGGCTTGTTCGAGGTGAAAATCCACATTGACGGAAGCGCGCGCCCGGTACGGCGGCAGTGCCAGATAATAAACCGCCGCGCCGATCAAGGCGCCGACGATGGCGCCCAGCAGCCAAAACTTCCACGCTCTGAGCAGACGGATGAAATCATCAGATGAAGGGGGGGCAAAAAGAAAATTCATGTTGGATACTCGGTATTAGAGATTAGAGAACAGAGAATAGTGAATAGTGAATAGATTCATGATTGCAATCTTCGACGCAAGCGTAAATTCCAAACAGGAGCAATTAGTTTCCGAATGTAATACTTTGCAACGATTATCGAGAAGAAACTTCCGCCATCTCGATAATGGACTTTCAGCATTTCCGGCCAACAGCGATCATCGGCGGCGATGGTTTTGCCGGAAGTGTGCAGCCGAAAATTGGCCCAAGTCTGTGGAACATATTTTACTTGTGAACGCCTCGCCAGCCTCACCCATAAATCATAATCCATCGCGAAATAAAACGATGGGTCGAGCGGGCCAACCGCGCGCCACAAATCGGAGCGAAAGAACGCGGTCTGCTGCGGGATATGGACGTAGCCTCGTTGCAATCGAATCAAGTCGGTTTGCGCGGCGGGAAAACGTCCGATGACGCGGCCATCTTCATTGATGTAATTCGCATCGCCATAGACCAAACCATTATTGGGATGCTCCTGTAAAAATTTCACAGCCGACGAGATGGCGTTCGGCTCGTAGGTATCATCCGAATTAAGCCAGGCAAGGATTTCGCCTTTCGCATGAGCAAAGCCTTTGTTGATCGCCTCGGTCTGACCTTTGTCCTTCTCGCTCGCCCACCACGCGAGTTTGCTTTCGTATCTTTTGAGAATATCCAGACTGCTGTCGTTCGAGCCGCCGTCCACGATGATGTATTCCAAGCGCGGGTAATTTTGCGAAAGCACCGATTGAATGGTGGCTTCCAAATAACGCGCCTGATTGAACGACGGCGTGATAATCGAGACGAGAGGGAGGAATGCGTTCAATTCCAATTCACTTCGGGATAATAAAGCTGTGCGACCTCTTCGGTCAAGCTGCGGATGCGTGCGATCTCATCGGACGTGAGGCGGCGTTTCCAATTATCGAGATTCGCGCGGCTATCGAGTTTGACCGCGTGAACCTTTTTCTGCGAGACCTCCGTTGGATTCTCGGAACTGCTCGAATTGCGGATCGCCTGTTCGACGCGCGGCGTGAAGTCTAAGCCCAAAGATCGATACAAAGCCCGATAGCCGGAAACGGGATCGAGGTAAAGATCTTCGTGGCGGACAATTTGAATGGACGGAATCCGCTGTTGGGCGTCGCCCTGAGCCGCCGGGCTGAGCTTGTCGAAGTCCTGTCGAAGAGTCGAATGAACGACGCGATAGATCATTGTCCACAACAAGCTGGCTTGTCCGATGAGGTCATCGGGTTTCATCGTTTGCATTTCTTTTCGATACGGTTCAAGATGATCCTGCATCAATAGAGGCTGGTTCAGTAAGTCGGAAAAATCAAACGGCCAGTTGAGGCGTTTGAGGCTGCTGATAAAACCGGCAGGATGACGCACCGTTACAACAACCTGGCAATGAAGCCGTTCGATGAACCACGGCAGGGAAAAGACTGCAAACGGGTCCTTGAGAAGCGGCCGTTGACGAAACATCCATCCATGAAGAAAAATCTCCAAGTCACGTCCCATACGAAAAAAATCTTTCGAGGAATGGAGCGATTTGATTTCGTCGAAGAAATGATAACGATATCGAAGAAGTTCGTTGAACGCAGGTAAATAAACTTCTTCGTTCCTTTCTGTAATATACACATACCACTGTTTCACATCTGCACGCAGTATGCCGGGTCGATGCCAGACGTTCAACGGCTCGCTGATATAAGCGGTGTGCGGGTTGGTGGATAACATCTTCCCGACCCAGGTTGTGCCGGTACGATGCGCGCCTGTGACCAGAATGGGATAAGGTTGGATGTTCATCTTTATACGTTATGGCGCCTTGATCGATCGAACGCCATAGTAATTGGCAGCGCAAGCATTAATCCAATATTTCGGATTGCCATTAAGTTCGCCAACACCTTCAATGCTATATATTTGAAATGTCTTAATGTCCTCCTCGCCTTTTGATTTATCAGCCAAAATCTGTGCTTGGCGAGAATCCCATGTGTGCGACCAGAGTCTATAATAAGGAAGTTTGTTTTGGACGACATCCCATGCCGTGCGCAAAGGATAGACGGCAGACACAGCAAACAGAATCAGGGCGAATGCCGCCGCGGCAGCCGACCAGCGCCTCTTCCATTGGGCGAGGAGGCTTCCAATGCAAGCACCTTCGATCATCAAACCCAGGTTTAACAGTAGGGTACCGATAAAGCGTGCCCGTTCTGCGGGATAAGACTGTCCATAGACGCTCGGTGCGAATCCGGATGCGATGAACCCGAACGCAAGGAAGGGCGTTAGGGCGGCAATAATCCACACCATTCGCCGCTTCGCGGGAGATATGGCAGGCGAGATTGCCAGCGTTCCATAGAATAATAAGAACGGGATGGCAATCGAAACGATGGAGGGAATTGGCAGGGACGCGAACGTATCGGGGATGAATTGGAAAGCGTCCACAAGAGTCTTGCGAATCAATTCAACCAAATCCGGGGTGGCAATATTCGCGCGGTCTGAGCCTGGGG
>JBJKOR010000203.1:0-1128 GCA_046707185.1 Anaerolineales bacterium
CCGCATGATCGATGCCTGCTCCAAGCGAGCCCTGCCAGCCTGGTACAAGCACACAGCCATTCAGCATATCCGTCCTGTCGACATCCAGGAACTCACCTCCCAGATGTACTGGGAGAAATGGCACCAGGTCAGCGACAATCAGCTACAACAGATAGCAACCGAGTTTCTCCGGCGAGTGGCGCGGCTAGAGCCGCCATCCTCGGATTGCTTTATGTTCGATACCACCAATTATTACACCTTCATGGCAAGCCACACCCCATCCGAGTTGGCCAAGCGGGGCAAAAACAAAGAAGGACGTGACTGGCTACGGCAAATCGGCGTTGCTTTGCTCGTCTGCAGAAACAAACGCCTGCCACTGTTTTACCGGGAATATGAAGGAAACAGGCATGACTCCAAGGTGTTTCTGCAGGTCATGGATGATGTTTTTGCCTCAATGCGCGAGATTGTGGGCAAACAATCGAGGATGACCGTGGTCTTCGACAAGGGAATGAACGCGGAGGAGAATATCGCCATAATTGACGCCAATGAGCAGATGAATTTCATCACGACATATTCCACATACTACGCTGACGATCTCGTTCATGTCGCCTTGCGCGAATTCAATCCCGTGGACACCAGGAAGAACAGAAAGCTCCATGAATATGGCCGGGACGAAGACAGGCTGGTAGCTTGGAGAACAACCGGAGAATACTGGAATCGAGAGCGAACCGTGGTTGTGACTTATAACCCGATAACAGCCACCAAGCAGCGCTTCAGTTTCGAAAAGAAAATGCTCAAACTCCAAGAGACCCTCTACGAGTTTCAGGCCAAGGTAAACCAAGGTGCAGCGCACTGGCGCAACAAAGCGCAGGTGTTATCGCGCTATAACGATGCTTGCGCGCAGCTGCATATCACTTCTGATCTCTATACGGTTGAGGTGTATGAAAACGGGCAAGGATTGCGGATGAATTTCCGCAAGAATCATTACCGGATCAGTCGGCACATCGATAGGTTCGGGAAAAACATAATCATCACGGACAATGCGGACTGGGCAACGGATGACATCGTCAATGCCAGTCTGGACCGCTGGACTGTGGAGGATGGATTCCGGCAATCGAAAAATGACGATTTGGTTGCCATGATGCCGAT
>JBJKOR010000204.1:0-5039 GCA_046707185.1 Anaerolineales bacterium
TGCGGAACGAAGTTGCCTGAGGCGGAAAAGTGTCCGAACTGCAACACGTTACTTGCAGAGATGAAAGCTGCGGCTGTTGATGAGCATGATTTGGCCAGTGTCGAATGGAGCGATTTGGTTTTCAAAGCGATCCATGGCAAAAATTCTGCGGCGCTGGCTGACGAAGCTTTTCCCATCTCATCACTCGCTGCGCAACAATTCTTTTCAACGACTCTTAAATTAGGCGCCCTACTGGTCGAGTATGATCCGGCAAACCCCAGGCTGGAAGCACCGAAGCGAAGTGTGCATGGAGGCAAGGATGCGATAACCAAATTAAGGAGAATGGACACACTCGGATTTCATCAGACGATGTCGGCGGCGACCGAGATTTTGCTTGACTGGCCTAAAAACTGGCACGCCGCTTTATCGCGAATACTGCAAGGCATCAACGTCAACTTGCATCGTGAGATATCGCTTCGAAAACGTATTACCTTTCCTGCCAAGTTGCATCGTTTATTGACAAGTGAGCCTGAACTTACTTGGTTATGGGATGAATTTCTAGATTTTGTGGGATCGGATGGAAAAAGCCTTCCAGGCATCGAATTGTGGCAAAGCGATATATCGAGCAGGGCCGACATGGATGCTCAATCTGAGATTCGTTTGTCTTCCGGTGATCGTGATCGGCAAGCAAGTACTGAGCAACACAAGCAGGAATATCTTGCTTTTGATGAATCGAGGAAATATCTAGGTCTTGAACCTAGCGCGTTCAACGCGCTAATCGAACGCGGCCTGATTGCTCCAATTGAATATGGCAACGGAACGTCGAGAATTGAACGGCTGTTCAATCGAGACCACCTGGACCGCGCCGTTAAATATCTGATCGGCCATTTACCAAGAAAGGATTTTTATTTTGTTGATGATGAGGTTGTGAAGCTCAACGAATCTGCAAAGTTTGTAAACGATGCGCAGATAAACTGGATTGACATTCTTTCCGCAATTCACTGCCAGGAAATTGCTGCGTTCTGTCAACCCGGCTTCAAGGGATTGAATGCTGTATGGATAACTGAATCCGATCTCAAACGCTACGGCCGCGCTATGATCGAGAGCGCCACACTATCTATTGATGCGACCATGGAGTTGTTGCATTGCGAAGCGCAAACGTTGATCCGGATTGCCCACGAAGGCATCCTTAGGCCTTGCCGGGGCTATCCCGGAAAAGATATCGAACTTTGGCAATACGATCAGAATTCGGTCGACAATTTTCTGGAGCGCTACGTGGGTACAAAAACGGCGGCTGAGGTTTTCTGCTACTCACCCGATGTTTTGCGGAGCTGGGCCGATAAGGGATGGCTCCGTGCTATCCGCGGCGTTGGCATTGAAGGCAAAAACGAATTCAGGTTCGACAGCCGCGCTTCTCTTCAGTGGGATTACGGTAATTTGATTTCCAAGGAGCTGTGTGAGGTGTTGGGAATCAGCTCACGCACAGTGGGTATCTGGATGGGGATGCGGCATGAGGGGAATAATGCTTCACCATGAAATGAATTCGGACAAAGGTCCGATCATGCCAGCCTGATTTTCAACCCAATGGGATAATTCTTATAGCGGGAAAAGTATGATTGTTTTTGGCTTTGGTGCATGAATATTTTTCTTCCCACTCAGAGCCAATTCTCATCGAAGTTTCGGATGCTTTCCCCCACAAGAAGCCTCGAATTCGTTGAGAACGAACCTGATTGTGGGATTGCATTTCCAAAAAGCCGATTTATGCACCAAAGCCATTGTTTTTTATAAACTGTTAGGAAAAACCCGACAAAGCAATTGGCAAAATGGCGCTGTTCAATGATGGGCTTCATGTACGGAATATACCTACGCATACATGTTTTGCTTGACAAGCAAGCCGGTCAAACCTAAAATACATTCACAAGGACGAATATTATGGCAAAGCGAAAATATAATTACGATTCGCAGGCAAACTTGTTCAAAACGCTGATGCATCCGGCGCGTCTTGCCATCCTGGATGTGCTTCGCATGCGCGAAGCTTGTGTCTGCCATCTGGAAGCCGCGCTGGGATACCGGCAAGCGTATATTTCTCAGCAATTGATGGAACTACGAAAGAATGGAATTGTTGAATCCCGGCGCGATGGGTTGAATATTTTTTATCGCGTCAGCAAGCCGGACGTTTTCTCCGTGCTGGACGCCACTCGAATGGCTTTGGGCGAAGAATCGAAATTCACCTGGCCAGAAAAATTGCCCGCCTGCGACTGCCCGCATTGCTCGCAAACGGGGTAGAGACGAATCAATAAAAGCGGCCTGACCTCTTTTCTTTTTCGGAAAATCATATTCATATCTTTGAATGAATATCACCGTCCAATGATGATGTACATCATATTGACATCTATGCAAACAGGATGTATTCTGCATTCGGAAGTTTGAATGTATCGCAGATCCGCATCAATGACGACCCACGGCGCGGCTGGTCAATATTTAATGGCGCCGACTATTCCTATTGAAATATAGAAGGAGGTTTCCTTTAATGATCACTATCAAAGTTCTTGGCTCCGGATGCGATGACTGCAAAAAGGTAGAGGCAGTTGCCCGCCAGGCTGTGAGCGGTATGGGTTTCGAGACGGATATTATCAAAGTGGAAGATTACGCCGAGATTATGAAGTATCCGATCCTCTCCACGCCAGGCTTGGTCATCAACGAAAAACTGGTCTGCGCTGGGCGCATCCCTACTGTGGCTGAAGTAACTACCTGGCTGACTGACGCCACCATGCAGGAGGCATGAGTCCAAATTTCCACAAGTGATGAATTGTCTTCCGCAATAACTCGAGGAAGTCTTCTGAAAGGAGGACGACATGAAAATCGAGATTTTGGGGACTGGTTGCTATAAATGCGTTGAACTCGAAACGCTAATTGGCGGTGTTCTTCAGGAACTTAGCAAGATTGATGTCGAGGTGACGCGCGTAGATGACAAAAAACGAATTCAACACTTCATATCATTGGATGAGATTCCCGGCTGTTGATTGATGATGTGCTGACAAGCACGCACGAACTCCCCGCACGTGAGAAACTGGTCGAATGGTTTTCCGGTGTTTCCATATCATGAATAAGATAGATTTTGTTGCACAATATTTTTCAATAATGACAGCCCGTATTTCAAGCAGGTCAAAATGCCGCGTTACTGATTGCAGCATGAAGTCAAGAATGGAAGAAAAAGCATGAGCCTGATCCCGCCACTGCTCCAAACCCCGCATACGTTCGCCATTGTGGGCGCTTCGCAAGACCAAGCCAAATACGGTTACGAAGTCTTCGAGATACTTACGCGGCACGGACACACCGTCCTGCCCATCAACCCGAAATACGCGGATATTGACGGCGTGCCTTGCTACCCGTCTCTGCCTGACCTGCCGCACAACCCAGATGTGGTTCTAACCGCCGCGCCCGCCGTCGTTAGTGAACAAATTGCAAGAACCTGTGCTGCATTGAGGATCCGTATTTTCTGGATGCCGCCTGGCACGGAGACCGACGCCGCGCTCGAAATCTGCCAACAAAATGGCGTGACCGCCATTCACGGATTTTGCCCCGTGTTTGTTTTGAAGTTGCCGCACGAGCGTTGGGCCGAACTGCCATGAGGATGAACATCCATGAGTGGTAAAGTCATTCAAACATTACATACCAGTCCGCTCGCGCCCTTCTTGAGCGAAGCGGAATTGAGAATGCTGGCGGGCTGTGGACAGATCCGCGAATATGCCGCGGGTCAGAACATCATTTCCGCCGATGGTCGGGATGAAAGCCTGTTCCTGTTGCGGAAGGGAAAAGTGGATTTGCACCTGACCATCCTCACGGAAACGGGTCAATGCAGCGGAGATGCCCATGTCGAGTTGAGCGCGGCAGGCGAACCATTCGGTTGGGCGGCGTGGATGCGGTCAGACCGCGTTGGTATATCTGCCCGCGCTCTGGGACCAACGTCACTAGTTGTATTTGACCTGAAACGGCTGAGAGACACCGGTACCTTTCATAAGGTAAGTCTTCGTATGTTGGCGCTCCTGTACGCTCGTCTTCAAGAATACGGCATTTGCCCGCCGAACGTGCAGGCGCTCTTGAAGTTCAAACGAATGCTGGAAGATGTGGGTATGGCATGAGTCAGGTTTGGGTCAAAGCTGGTCAGTGCAATCAGGAGACGAGCATCGAAGCGCGCCGCACGGATATGACTCACGTGGCACTGGAATTTGTCACCACCTGCGAACATATCCAGAAGCTGGCGGACGAGTTGAAATCGCTCGACATCGCGCGTGAGCTGAGCGTCAAACTTCTGGAGACGGAAGTGTACCGCCTGGCGAACGAACACGTCTGCCGCAACAGTTGTATTGTCCCCGCCGCCATCCTGAAAGCCTTGGAAGTCGAAGTAAACATCTTCCCCGCCGCGGAAAGCCAGATCGTTTTTCTGGAACCAGGCAGTTAGAAATCATCGAGAGGAATCCATGAGTACACCATCTACAAAAACAGACCTGCCTATCCCGTCCAGGACGGGAGACGCCAAAGTGATCCAAGCCGCTCAATCGCTGGGTAAACTGCTTTCTGAAACGCCCGAATATCAGACGTTCCTGCAAGCACTCCAAGACATCAACCGCAACAGCGAGGTGCAGGAACTCTTAGCCCAGCTCCGCGAACACAATAGGGCTATCCAGTGGGAGCGAGGGAATGTGCTCGAACATCAGGGCGAGAGGAAAACCTTGCAAGTGGAGTTGAAATCCCTGCCCCTTGTGCAAACCTATCACAACGCTGAACGAATCTTCGTACATCTGTGCGGCGAGATCAGTCAGACGATCAGCGAGAACGCTGGTATCGAATTCGCACCAAACGCACGCAAGAGCAGTTGCAACTGTGGCGGATGACTTACACGATAGGAGAATAAAATGAATCCCGAATTACTCGAATCCGCCCGTGCGTTGGGCGCAGCCCTGAATCAGTCCCGCGCCGTTCAGTCCTATCTGCAAGCCAAAGCCGAGGCGGAGAACGATCCCGAAGCCGCCGCGTTGGAAACCCACATGCTGGAGGCC
>JBJKOR010000205.1:0-2044 GCA_046707185.1 Anaerolineales bacterium
GATGAAGTATAAGAAGATGCGTAGGATGAAGCGGGCAGTACGCATCTTCTTATACTTCATCCCCGCAGCCCTACTCCATTCTCAACATACCCGCTGGATATGGCATCCTGAAAGTGACCAACAAAAAAGGATTGAACATTCGAACTGGACCCCAGGCGAATTTACCCACGATTCAGTCGCCAACCGCCTCGGCTGTGTATCAATCATCCTGGTTATATCTCAAGAGTTCCGTCAGAGTAGACGGATTGGGATTTGTATGGGCACAGATCACTTTCGATCATCCGGTTAATGGTTATTCGACCGGATGGATCATGGTCAAGGATGGGCTTGGTACGTATTACACCAATCCCAAAATTGACCCGTAGAAAACTAAATCTTGATTTAAATCAAACCCTAAAGGCCTTCGAGACCTTTAGGGTTTTTCTTTACCTCGTTGGCTTATATTTTCTTCCTCGCCATGTCACCCCTTGACCCGAAATTACTTTCCACGTTGATGTAAACATCATCGCGGCGAAGACCGCCGCGCCGAGCGGTGTGGTCAATGCATACCAGCGCGGGATGTTCATGCTATGTGCCACAACCGCGCGGACAACAATCAACACGCACCATAAAATTAGCGCTTCAGCAATAATAACAATCGCCATCCATCCGCCACTGTGAAGCGACCAAAACAATCCAAGCAAAGGCCAAAGCGGAAGCACTAACGCGGCAAGCACTGAAACGAACGCGCCGAAGGCACCCAGGATCATCAAGCCAACTTGGTCGCGCAGACCTAGATAAATATTTTTCGTCCAGCCTTCCCACAACGTCGCAAACGATGTGTACATACGCGTGCGCGCCACTTTCCTGCCATCTGCAACGATCAAACGATATCCGCTCCATTTGACTTTCTCCGAAATGGCTTTGTCTTCCACGATCTGATCCTTGACGCTTTCATGCCCGCCGATGGCATCGTAGACACTGCGCTTGATGAAAATGAATTGTCCGTTGGCAATCGCGTCCTTGCGCTGCGGATCATTGACTTTGCGCGGGCTGAATCCGACCGAGAGCGCGGTCATCACGAGCGGCAAAACCGCGCGTTCCCAAAACGTGATCGCCACCTGAAACGTCATGATCGTGAATAAATCGGCATTCGTTTCGTTAGCTTTCGCATACACCGATGTCAGGGCTTCCGGCGCGAGAAAAGTGTCGGCGTCAATGAAACAAAACCAGTCGCCTCGCGCAGATTTTGCAGCCTGGTACAAAGCATGGGGCTTGCCAGCCCAGCTCGAGGGCAGTTCCGAACCGTGGATGATTTTGAGTCTGCCATTCTGAGCGGCTGTCGGTCGAGTAGTGGCGTCTTTAGCGCCACGTATCGAGACCAAGCCGCGAAGAATCTCCGCGGTCGAATCTGTCGAGCGATCATCCAAAATGATCACTTCAAAGTTCGGATAGGTTTGATTCAACACTGCTTCCACGCAAGCGCGGATGTTGCGCTCTTCATTGCGCGCCGGAATGCAAACAGAGATCAAGGGCGAAGGGATAAGGGGATGTGTCGGTTCGACAACGATATCAAGATGATATTGATTGTGGAGCCAATAAATGATGAAAAGGCCAATCACAAAAAGAATGGTGGATAGAATCAAATAAACCATAGAATATAAAACACAAAATAACGCAAAACGCAAAGTTAAGCAAAGCGCAAATTAAACTTCATAGGCCGCAGATTCTTCGCGGAGGACGCGTCCACGCTGTTGGGGAATCATGGTTAACAAGAGCCTGATAATTTCAACAAGAATCTTTGTGCGTTGATCGAAAATATCCTCGCCCAAAATAAAGCGCGCTTTATAGTACCAATCCTGGCTTTCACGCGCAGAGCCTAGGGAATATTGATAGAACAGCGCTCGATCTTTTCCGGCGCTTCGAGAATAGCCTTCCGCCAAATTTGCTCCAACTGAACAAACTGACCGATAAAGTTGATCCGCTAAAGAAAGTGTGCGTTTGTCCTTCATCAACACGGAAACATCCTGCCAGCATTGATCGCTCAAATAAGTGGCATAACGGT
>JBJKOR010000206.1:0-1972 GCA_046707185.1 Anaerolineales bacterium
T
Source organism: Anaerolineales bacterium (assembly GCA_046707185.1). Taxonomy (GTDB): domain Bacteria; phylum Chloroflexota; class Anaerolineae; order Anaerolineales; family Villigracilaceae; genus Fen-1038. The sequence continues at coordinate 2 of JBJKOR010000206.1, forward strand.
ATACGGACAAATGCACTTTCAGGAAGCGCTCTTCCTGTTGATCCTCGCGCCTGAGTTTTACTTGCCGCTGCGCATGTTGGGAGCGCGCTTTCACGCCGGAATGGCGGGAACGACCGCGGCGAGAAGAATATTTCAAATACTGGATACTCCCGTAACGAGTGATCAGTTGCCAGTTGCCAGCAATCAGTTGCGCCAAGAAATTTCTTCCATCACGTTCGACGATGTTTCATTTCAATATCCTGATTCAAAAGAACCCGCGCTGCAAAATATCCGTCTGACGATTTCGCGCGGAGAACACCTCGCGCTGGTCGGCAAAACCGGCGCGGGAAAATCAACGTTGACGAATCTTCTGCTCGGCTTTGCTCAACCGACCACCGGCAGGATCATCGTCAATCAGCAATCACCCATTACAAATTACGAATTACGAAATTTCATTGCCTGGGTTCCGCAGCGGCCGTACCTGTTTCACGATACGATTGCCGCCAATATTCGCATCGGAAAAGCTGATGCCAGCGATGAAGAAGTCGCTTCCGCGGCGCGCCTGGCGCATTTGGAAAAGCACATCGAATCGCTGCCGGGAAAATATGAAACGGTCATCGGCGAAGGTGGAGCGCGCCTATCGAGCGGACAAGCCCAACGGTTGGCGCTCGCCCGCGCCTTTCTCAGGGACGCGCCGATTTTGATTCTGGATGAACCCACATCCAGCCTCGACCCCGAAACGGAATCGGAACTCGAAGAATCGACGCGGCAATTAATACAGGGACGAACCGTCATTACGATTGCACATCGCTTAAACACCATCTTCAACTCGGATCAAATTGTTGTCCTGGAAAATGGCCGCGTTGTTGAGTCTGGCACACATTATGAACTAATTTCAAACCATGGTGCCTATGCAAAGATGGTGCAAGTTCAAGAAATAAAAAGAGAGAAGAAAGAAGTAAAAGATAATAATGATTCTCAATCATCTCACTTCTCACTTTTCACTTCTCACGCCCAACCTTCCAACTTGCAAACCTTCCAACCTTCAACAGATCAATCATCCATCTTCCTCCGCCTCCTGCAATTCCTAAAAGGCTCGTGGGGCTGGGTGGCACTTTCCGTCCTGTTGGGCAGTTTCACGATTGGCGCCAGCATCGGCTTGTTGGGCACCTCGGCATGGCTGATCTCCGAAGCGGCACTGCACCCTTCGATTGCCGTGATTTCTGTTGCCATTGTCGGTGTACGATTTTTCGGAATCGCCCGCGCTGTTTTCCGCTATCTCGAGCGGCTCGTTTCTCACAACGTAACATTCCGCTTGCTGGGCCGCTTGCGTGTTTGGTTCTATGAAAGGCTCGAGCCACTAGCTCCCGCGCGGCTGATGGACTATCGCGCCGGTGATTTGCTGGCGCGCATTATCAGCGATGTCGGCACGCTGGAAAACTTTTACGTACGTGTGGTCGCTCCACCATTGACCGCCATCCTCGTAATGATCGGCACATCGCTCCTTCTCGCTTCATCCGACCCGCGGCTGGCATGGCTCTTAATTGGCTTTTTCCTGCTCCTCGGCTTGATCCTGCCCCTGCTCGCCCAGATGGCGAGTCAGCGCCCCGGAGCAGAAGTCATCACGCAGCGCGCAGATTTGAACATCCAGGTTGTAGATGGCATTCAAGGCATGGCGGATCTAATCGCCTTTGGTCACGCGCAGAATCGCATTTCAAAAATAGACACAACCGGAGCATCGTATGGCGATTCACAAAAACGATTGGCGAGGATCAATGCAGTTCATTCGGGATTATCCACGTTCATGAGCAACTTCGCCCTGTGGCTGGTACTCTTCCTGACTATTCCGCTGGTTGCTGCTGGTCATCTCGACGGCACCATGCTGGCAGCGCTGGCCTTGATCACATCCTCCTCATTCGAAGCGATCACGCCCTTGCCGCTCACCGCACAGATGTGGATCAGCACGCGCGAAGCGGCGCGGCGGTTGTTCGA
>JBJKOR010000207.1:0-1844 GCA_046707185.1 Anaerolineales bacterium
TCCCGTGCCTCGCGCGTGAGTGAATCTCTCAACTCTTTCGGCTCCAGCACTTCCACATCTGCGCCCCAACCGCGAATCCACGGCAGCATCTCGCGCCACTGGGCGATTTCCACGCTCCAGTTACATCCGCCGTCTTCGGCATCTTCTACATTCTCCAATGGATGCCATATGCTTTCCTTAACGCGCTTTGTGGCAGTTGGTGAGAACCGCAGCTTCACTGTAACCGGCTGGCTGTCCTCATACCAAATTCCCCAGACATGTTTGAGCAGTTCCTGCTCATCAAAGTTTTCAGGGATTTCAAATCCATCGCCGGTTAATACTGATGCAGACTCGATACGATCCATTCTGAATGGGACGATCTTCTCCATTACTTCACTGTAGGCAATCACATAAATGCTATCGCTCCAGATGGAAGGCTCTATCAAATAGGGATGGATCACGTGGTTCACGAAGTCATCGCTTCCAAGTCGCTGATATCGGACCCGAAGCTTTTTCTGTTCTGCCCAAGCCTGCGTAACGGTTTCGATAATCTTGATTTTCTCAGCGTCTTTTTCTTGACTCAGAACCGTATCTGCGGCTTTGAGAAGCTTTTCCGTCATGGGTTGGCGCAGCGTGGCCGCCAATTTTTCCAGCGCACTGGCTGCATGGGGATGGTAAAAGCGCGTCTGCCGTGACATTTTGCGCGCGGCGAGATAGAGAGCTAGAGCCTCATGCAAATTGACTTTGATCTCGGATATTAGTTTGGTGCGCGGAATGTGGTAACGGCCTTGTTCATCTTTTTCAACTGGATATTCGGTGGTCAGCTCGGTCCGATCACGATAAATCGTCGTGCGGTCTACTCCCAACTGCTCAGCCATTGCTGCATCTGTAAAAGCGCGTTGAACGTAAAGTCGCTTCATTTCTTCCAAGCGCTCTGCTTTGGTCATTCCGCTCATTTCGGCTCCTTGCAACGTAACATCATTCCTCAATCCATTACATACAACAGCATAGCACGATACCCTAGCGAATTCTGCAACATTTTTATTTTGAGTTACCAAATGGCCACAAACCGCCCTTTTCGTCCTCAGATAAAAACAATCCTTTTTCTTCCAAAGCAGGAAGTGAGCGGGTTACTTCTGAGCGATTCAGACCCAATAGGCGTGCAATAAATCCCGCCTTCTTACCAGGATTTTCTTTGACTTTATTATAGATGGATTTAATTTTCTTGTCATCAGTTTTGCGCGCCATGTAAGCTCTCCGTAAGGTTGAAATTTCGTCAACTTTACGGCAGGCATGTTGCAGGTAATGCAACAGAGCAGCGTTTCGAAATCCGTGTATAATACACATCATCTTATAGATTTATACACATCAACAGGAGATCGAAATGCGAACCAATATTGTGTTGGATGATAAATTGATTGCACGTGCCCAAAAGCTCACCGGCATCAAGACCAAACGCGAAGTCGTGCAGGAAGCTTTACGTACTTTGATCCTATTGCGCGAGCAGGGTGAGATTCGCAGCTTGCGTGGGTGTAGCGCAAAAGTGTGGGTGAGATCGGCTCAGATTGGCTGGATTGCTTGCCAAGCGAGTTGAAAGCGGTCACTATGCAGTTCGCTCAATGCCGCGAGCATGGCTTGAGCATGTTGACGTTTCCAACCACGCCCTTGCCGCTTCATACGATGGTCGCCACTGTATTGATGCCGCTTTCCACCGTTCCACTGCCAATGGGGTAACCTTCTTGTCGCAAACGGGCATAATCCATTTTGGATTTGCGGGTCTCAAAATAGGTGGGCGAATTTCGTATGTCTTCCGGACCAGATATCTGATCCCAATCCAGTGTGTGCAAAGCAGTTACGACCTCTTC
>JBJKOR010000208.1:0-2869 GCA_046707185.1 Anaerolineales bacterium
CTGTCCAGAACGATCAAAACTATATGCGGAGGGCCATGTTGGCCGGGGCGCGTGATTTTTTGGCAAAACCTCCCAGCGGCGATGATTTGATATCTGCCATTCGTCGTTCAGGCGAAATGGCCCACTCCGAGCGCAGCAAAATGGCCCAAGCGCGTACTGCTGCACTACCTGTTGCCGGTCAAAACTCCATATCGGGGGCAAATGTTCTTTCCCAAGGAAAAATCGTAACTGTGTATAGCCCAAAAGGTGGAACCGGCTGTACGACCGTTGCGGTCAATCTGGCGATAGCTCTGAATAATGAGGATACTCGTGTTGTGTTGGTGGATGCCAATTTGCAGTTCGGCGATGTGGCTGTCTTTGTAAATGAGCCTGGAAAAAATACTCTATTGGACATTGCTCCGCGGGTCGACGAATTGGACCCGGACACTGTTCAGAGCATCATGATAAAGCATGAGCCGTCTGGGATTCACATTTTGGCCGCGCCTCAGCGTCCTGAAATGGCCGAAAACGTGTCTGCCAACCAGTTTACAAAAGTACTTGATTATTTGAAGCTGCTGTATGCATATGTGGTTGTGGATACTGCCTCTCTTTTGACGGATATTACCCTTGCGGCAATCGACGCAGCAGATTCGGTTGTGCTGGTTACCACACAGGATATTCCTGCCATCAAGAGCGCGCGCGTATTCCTGGATTTATCTCAAACCCTGGATATTGCGCGGGAGCGCATTGTCTTTATCATGAATCGTTTTGATAAGCGTATTACCATTACCCCGGAACGGGTGGGGGAGAATCTTAAGCAGGAAGTTAAAGTTGTAATTCCGCTTGACGACCGGACTGTGATCCCGGCGGTCAATCGGGGGGTTCCCTTTATGCTGGAAAATAAATCGCAGCCTGCGGCCAAAGGTATACTTAATCTGGCCGAGGCTGTGCGTGCACAGCTAGCTGCTTTCGAGTCGGAGGTAACCTCGATTGGTAAGCGATAAGGAGAAAGCTTATGTCGTTGCTTAAACGTATTGAACAAAGCGGGCAACAAGGTCAAGGCGGCGTGCCTTCCCAGGCTTCCGGTAACGGGCCGCAAGGCGGGGATAACTCCCGCCTTTCATCGCTTCAAGCGCGAAGAGTCAGCGCGCCCATCACAGCTCCTCAAGCTGGTTCCTACTTCGATCTTAAGACGCGCGTCCAAAATAACTTACTTGCCGAACTCGATCCTTCGATGGATCCAACGCAGACTGATGAGGTTCGGAAAACGATCCAGGAGCTTTTCGAGCAAATCTTAACGGAAGAAAATATCGTTCTCTCGAGGCCGGAGCGGGCGCGCCTCTTCGAGCAGATCGCCGCCGAAATTCTCGGCTTTGGACCGCTTCAAGCTCTTCTCGAAGATGACACCATTACTGAAATCATGGTCAACGGCGCGAAGAATATTTATATCGAACGCAAAGGCAAGGTTCAACGCGTGCCGGTGACTTTCGAAAACAACGATCACGTAATGCGCATCATTGATCGTATCGTGGCGCCCTTGGGCCGCCGCATCGACGAATCGAGTCCATACGTGGATGCCCGCTTGCCCGACGGCTCTCGCGTGAATGCGGTCATTGCGCCGATTTCATTGGTAGGCCCGGTGCTGACAATTCGTAAATTTGCCAAGAATCCGTTTACAGTGGAGCAGTTGATTCAGTTTGGGACGGTGACCCAGGAGGCCGTACAGTTTCTAAAAGCCTGCGTAGAATCCAAGATAAACATCATCATTTCGGGCGGAACGGGTTCGGGAAAAACAACATTCCTGAATGTGTTATCGGGCTTCATTCCCGTGGATGAACGTATTATCACAATCGAAAATGCGGCGGAATTGCAGTTGCGCCAGGAGCATGTTGTTACCCTGGAGTCCCGCCCTCCGAACATCGAAGGACGCGGCGAAATCACCATCCGCGATCTGGTCATCAACTCCCTCCGTATGCGTCCTGAGCGGATCATTGTCGGGGAGTGCCGCGGCGGCGAAGCTTTGGATATGCTGCAGGCCATGAATACGGGCCACGATGGCTCGATGACCACGGCTCATGCCAACAGTCCGAGAGATGCGCTCGCGCGTCTCGAAACCATGTGCCTAATGGCCGGTATGGAATTGCCGGCAAGGGCTATTCGTGAACAAGTTGCTGCGGCCATCGATCTGGTTTGCCAGGTGGCGCGTATGCGGGACGGAACGCGTAAAGTCGTCAATATTTCCGAGATAAGCGGCATGGAGGGCGATGTTATTACCATGACCGATATTTTTGCCTTCGAGCAGACGGGCATTGAGAATGGTCAGGTCATGGGCCGACTGCGGCCAACAGGTTTGCGCCCGAAGTTTATGGATAAGATCGATGCAGCCGGCGTTCATCTACCTCCTTCCATTTTTGGCATCGGCGAGCGACGGCGTTTGTAAGGCGGTTGTAAAATGTTGCCGTGGATCATTGTCATTGGTGGAGTTGTCCTGATCATTCTCCTGATCATAGGGGTGGTGATTTCCTCTTCCAGCGAACGTGCGTTGGTCGAACAGCGTCTTGGTCAATATCTTGATCAGGATAAGGCATCTGTTGAGCACCAGGCGCAGGATTCGGCTTTATCGGCGTGGGTGACCAAACGCGTTGCGCGAACCTCCTTTGGAGAACGCATCAGCCGTAATCTGGCCCGTGCAGACTTGAAGTTCAAGGCGAGCGAATACATCGCCCTGATCGTGATTTTTGTTGTGGCGGTAGGTGGGCTGACCTGGTTGATTGGCTATCGAAACCCCATATCCTTTGTAATCGGTGCCGTGATCGGTTATCTGATCCCTGGATTTTATGTTCGCCGCCAGCAGCGCATACGCTTGAATAAATTCAACGATCAATTATCC
>JBJKOR010000209.1:0-1031 GCA_046707185.1 Anaerolineales bacterium
ATCTTATACACCCCATGAGTTTGAATTAAACATTTACCATTTCTTATACAAAACATTGGAGAATTTATGCAACTCAAAGGAATCTACGCACCCATTGTGACACCGTTCAATCCAGATGAATCGATCAACTATGATGTGTTGAAAAAGCTGATTGACTTCGTGCTGTCCAACGGCGTGGTCGGACTCATCCCCGGCGGCACCACGGGCGAAGTCTGATATCATCCATTGCGATTAGAAAGATTCAAATAAACAAGCTGGGATTTCAAAAATAGACGGCAAAAACATGCCGTGTATTTTCTAATAAGACTGTTAATTTCCTTCCATTGACAGCGCAAAGGAATAGGAGTAAAAACATACCGACTGGTCGGTTTACTCGCATCAGACCTGTTAGGTCTCTGTGAGAGTCTGATATTTCCGGACATTCACCCTCGCGATGGCTTTTGTTAATCAAGACGCGGGTGAGACCCGTCAGGTCTTAATAAGGAAAGAGATGCAACAACGCAGCGAAGAAACCCGCACGAACATTATGAATGCCGCCGTCAAGTTATTCTCCGAGCGCGGCTTCGATGCCGCCAGCGTGGACGATGTTTGTACAGAGGCTGGAATTAGCAAAGGCGCGTTCTATCATCATTTCGAAAGCAAGCAGGCGCTTTTCCTGGCGCTGCTCGATAGCTGGCTGAAAATCATCGATGCCGCCATCGAAGCATCCAAAGATAAGACCGCGCCGGAAACGTTCATGCAAATGACGGAAGCCTTTCCCTATATTTTCGAAACAGCAGGCGATCATTTGCCGATGTTCATGGAGTTCTGGCTGCAAGCCAGTCGTGACGAAAAGATCTGGCAAGCCAGCATCGCGCCGTACCGCCGCTATCACAAGTATTTCACGTCGCTGATCAAGAAAGGTGTGGACGAGGGTTCATTCGTGGAGGTCGATCCGCAAATTGCCTCGCGCTTGATCGTCTCGGCAGCGATGGGCCTGTTGTTGCAGAGTCTGCTCGACCCCAAAGGCGCCAATTGGGAAAAAGTTGCGC
>JBJKOR010000210.1:0-4524 GCA_046707185.1 Anaerolineales bacterium
GGCTTGAGCATCAACGTGCGCCGCGTCTCGCGGACTTGATCCACTTTCAATGTTCCGCCTTCGCTCTCGGCTTGGACGATGTTCAAGTCAGGATGCTGCATCGCTTCGATTTGTTTGCAGTCTTTGCACGTTCCGCCGCATGGGATCCCCGGCTCAAGGGGCTGGGTGCAGTTCAAGGCTTGGGCGAGACGCAACGCCAGCGTGCGGCGTCCCACGCCCGCAGGTCCCGCGAAGAGATACGCGTGACGCGTTGTGCCGCGCACAACCTGCTCGCGCAGCATGTTCACTGCCCATTCGTTCCCAACTAAATTCCAATTGTTCGTCATTGTTCAATCGTAAATCGTCACGTGCCAATCGTCAATCTTGCTGGTGATTGCCTATAAGTATCGAAGCTTGACTCCAGAAAGCTCCTTGAGCCGGAAGTAAAGATTATGGGTAATCCCCAAGTCAATCTTTGCCCGCTCGTAATCGTAAATAGGATTCGTATCGTTCTGGATGCACGCTGCCTTTTTCCACCGCGGCGCGTACTGCACAGCCCGGCTCATGTGTGTGCGTGCAATCGCTGAACTGACAATGTGCCACGAGCGGCGCAAGCTCCGGGAAATACGCATCCATCTCTTCGGGCGACGTATCCCATAAGGCCAGTGATTTCCAGCCGGGCGTATCGGCCACATACCCGCCGCCTTCGAGCGGAAACATCTCGCGCCTCACGGTAGTATGTTTGCCTTTATTCATCGCACCGATTTCGCTGACAGCCAAATCCAGGCCGGGTTGGATGCAATTCAACAAGCTCGATTTTCCAACACCACTTGGCCCGGCCAGCGCGCTGATCTTGTTTGCAAGATGCGTTTTGAACTCTTCGGCTCCTTCGCCTGTTTTCGCGGATGTATAAATCACGGGATATCCCAGCGACGAATACATCGCAAACATTTCCTCCGCTTCTCTTTTGTCCAACAGATCGATCTTATTGGCAACGATCAACGCCGGGATGCGCTGTTTCTCCGCGATCACAAGAAATCGGTCGAGCATCCGCAATCTTGGATTTGGATGTGTACACGCGAAGACAAATACCGCTTGATCGGGATTCGCCAGCAGGACTTGCTGGTAATCGCCCTGCGGTCTCGGGTCGAGCCGGACGATGGCCCGCTTCCGTTCCTCGACTTCATCGATCACCCCACTCCCATCTGCCAAGACCGTGATGTGGACGCGGTCACCTACAGCTGCGATATCGCCTTGAGCTTTGCCTTGCTTTAGTTTGCCGCGCAATTGGCAAACAACGGATTTCGTCCCGGTCTTCACTGTGAAGAAACCGGATTGAGCTTTGACGATAAGACCGTTTTCGGAGGGCATCGAATGATGATGCAGGTCGCGTTTCTTTGCAAACGTGACCTGCACTACTTGATTCGCAAAGATATTAAGGAGTCGGCTTGACTTTAGGCGGCTTGGGCGTCTTGGTCGGGATGCCGCCCAATGGTGTCGGTGTATATGGATATCCTACGGGACCCCAAGGCAATATTCCTTGCGGGGTTCCATAATAATAGGTCTCAATCATTGTCCTGAAAACAGGTGCCGCAAAATATGCTCCTTCGCCAGCATTCTCCATGATAACTGCTACGGCGATATCAGGCTTGCCGGAATTTTGTTGATCCTGGGTATATCCGACGAACCATGAATCCGGCACGGCTGCGCCAGTTTGGGCCGTGCCGGTCTTTCCGCCCATCGGAACTGTCAATCCGACCATCGCGTAATAAGCTGTTCCAAGCGGATTGGTCATCACCCATCCCATTGCTTGTTGAATGGCCGCCAGGCGGTCTGGCTGAATTGGCAGCGTACTGGCCGCTTCGGGCTTGAACGAACTCACTACCTTGCCATCCGCAGATTGAATCTGTTGGATCAACTGCGGCCTGTAAAGCGTTCCGCCATTACCAACTGCGGCTACGAAGCGTACCACTTGTAATGGCGTTACCAATACATCGCCTTGACCAATGACTTGATTGGTTGCTTGTAGCAAAGTGGTCGGCACGGAGATATTACCGGATGCTTCCGCCACGGTGCCAATTCCGGTAGGCGAACCGAGGCCGAAAGCGCGTGCCATGTCGGCAATATCTCCGGCGCGGTTATGATTGAACAGGTCGACCGCGATGTGCCAGAAATAAGGATCGCATGAACGCATCAATCCTTGCTCAAGCGTGATCACGCCGGAGGGTTTTGTGGAACTGTTATCGCATTGCTTTCCTGCTGCCAAGGCTTCCTGGCAGAATTCATACGTCCAATCGTGCAGCGTGATTCCATTTAGTTCTGTAAAGTTATACTGGCAGTCGTACGTTGTGTTCGGCGCATATAAACCGCTTTCCATGGCGGCTGCCATGGCCGGGATTTTGAACACCGACCCCAGCGGATATTGTCCCTGTGTGGCGCGGTTGACGAGCGGCTGGTCGGTTTCATTCAACAAGCTGCTCAAAAGATACTGGCTGTTGGTATTGGCCGGATCAAAGATGTTCGGATCGTATTCCGGCGAGGAAGCCATGGCCAGGATCCTGCCAGTATTCATTTCCATGACCACGATGGCGCCGTTATAACCGGTCAGCGCTTGCTGGGCATAGAATTGTAAATTCTTGTCGATGGTTAGGTACACAGAATCCGCCGGTTGCGGATCGCTGGATCCGATCTTGGTCACAGGCTGACCATTTGCATCCACGACATAAAGCGTGCCTCCGTGTTTGCCGGCCAGATACTGCTCCATGGATTTTTCGATGCCTGTTTGCCCAACGCGTTCGTTGCCTTGATATCCGAGACGACGATACGCATTGAGCTGGTCGGGAGAGATCAGCTGAGTATATCCAACCACCTGCGGCGCAATGCCTTGATCGAAATAATAACGGGATGTGTATGGCGTGGTCTGTAAACCACTGAGACTCAGATCCACCTGAGCCTTTTGCATTTCGTCCTTTGTAGCTTCTGTGATGCCAACATAGGAATCAGGAAGTGCATTTTCCCATAAGGCTAAAATGTCATCGGGTTGCGTGTGCATGAGCCGTGCGAGTTCAACGTCGATCGAACCGGCAGCCTTGCCCATTTGGCTGGGGATGACGCCGATGGCAACCGCGTCCGATTGCTGGGCGATCGGGTTGCCGTTCTGATCGTAGATATTGCCGCGCGCCGGAACTTGATAATCCATTGCCAGATGATCGTTGGCTGCCAGTTCGGGCAGGATCAATTTGGTGTCCCATTGGATTCGCCATTGGCCCTGCTCCAGTACCAGGTTGACAAGGATTGTGCGTTGAATATCACCGATCAGAGCCGTGTGATATGTGATCTGAAAGCTGGCTTGTGCCGTGGTGGGGCTGAGGATGGTTTCCGAGAGAAGCTGATAATCGAGCGTTGAGGCGCTCATCGTATTGAGTGCATCATCATAGGTCTTGCCAAAGTCGGTTTGCGAGATGGAACTCTGGCTGGCCTTCGACAGCAAGGAATACATCGTTGCGTAGTCGCCCTTCTTGAGCGCCGCAAGGAAGCTCTGTATTACAGACTCCGCTTCCGGCGGGTGGGTGACGCTAACATGCGGCGGCGGCAAGGTGGCTGAAGGCTCGGCGCATAAAAAGCAGTTCGTTGGCTGCGGTGTGCCGTTTATGACTTTCGGCGCGCACGAGGCCAACAAGAGAAAGATCGAAATATAAATGAACCAGCGTATACCTTTCATTCTTTACCTTTTATCCTATATTCTCACCGCGCAGGATGGCCGGTGATACAACACAGTGATATTTCAACAGAGATTGACATTCGGCAGGAATATTGTTTTGGGGGATCACATCCAGTTTCCGCAAGGCGCGTATGAGATGGCACAGCGGCAATCCCATCACGGAGGCGTAACAACCCTTTATGTTTTCCACCGGATGAAATCCCGGGTGTTGGATGGCATACGCTCCGGCCTTATCGAGCGGGTCGCCGGTGAGAATATACGCTTCGATCTCCTCATCGCTGTAGGTCCGCATCGGGACGTCGGTGACGCATAAGTCCATCACGAGATGTTCATCATACATACGCAGAACGGCCAATGCCGTATACACTTGGTGAATGTGTCCACGCAAGGATTGAAGCATCAGGGTGGCTTCCTTCATATCTTTTGGTTTGCCGAGGATGCAGCTTCCATCTACCACGGCTGTATCTGCTCCGATGATGATGTGTTCTGGTCTTGCTTTGGGAATTGCCGCACGTGCTTTCGTTTCGGCCAAACGCAATACATACTCTGCGGGCGTTTCGCCGTTTTTCTGACTCTCATCCACGTTCGAAACTGAGACACTGAACATCCAATTGCCCAGTGAAAGCAATTCTCTGCGACGCGGCGAATTGGAGGCTAGGAGAAGCAGCGTGCGTTTTGACACGGATAAATTCTAACACAGAGTACCATCGAGACATTTCAGCCTCACCTCGATACTCGTAGCTTTATCAAAGTCGAGCGGCTGCCAACGCGAAAGTCACGAATGAGCGAATTTCACAAATTTGTAAAGCTTTGTTCGCATGATT
>JBJKOR010000211.1:0-3253 GCA_046707185.1 Anaerolineales bacterium
GAAGGATTGCCAAATCTGTTCCTCCTCGTTATAATGTTCGTCTCGTTCGGGCGGATAGCTCAGTTGGTTAGAGCACTGCTTTGACATAGCAGAGGTCGTAGGTTCGAGTCCTATTCCGCCCACAGTCGTAACTCACCCGAATCTTTCGAGGTGAGTTTTCTTTTTACGAACATGGGGGAGCGCGAAGCGATATTGATAAAGAGAACTGAATCCGCCCCCAATAAACTTAGGCTGTCCCGGTTGTGCTTTTGTTTCTTTTATCATCTTCAAATTACGATAAACAAGAGCAACTAAGTTATAATAATTGTGTTATCTTGGTTGTAACAATCCGTGTATGTAACGATCAAATTTTATACAAAGGAGTATCTGCATGTTTATAGATTATCTAACCCTCGTTATGATCAACCTCGTCGCCGGCTCAGTGCTTTTGGCCTACTATCTCTGGAAAGGGATCGACGAGACGGATCAACGTCCTTATGCCGCGGCTTTCTTCGTAACCGGTTTGGTCGGCATAGTTACGGGCCTCCAACTTTCCTTCACGTGGCCCCTGCCCGGCAGTTTTAACGTGGCCTACGGCGACGCCGACACCCTGTTCGGCATCGTTTATCTTGGCACGGCAATTGCACTCTGGCAAGGCTGGGACTTAATTCCAATTTCAATCTATGCCTTCTTTGCCGGTATTGATGCGATCATTGGCGGCCTGCGCCTTTACTCGCTCAATCTGGGAAAGGAACCGCTGATGGCTGCGTTTGGCTTTATCCTCGCTGGTTTGGGCGGCGTTTGCGCCTTCCCGTTCCTGCAATGGTTCAAGGAGAATAAAGCAGTCCGCTGGATCGCGATCATCGTCTTGCTGGCAACGGCGGCAATTTGGGCCGTTACGTTCTACGGCGCGCTGTGGGCACATATGGCAAGCTTTGCCAAATGGGTGCCTGCTACGATGGCAGCCTCTGCAAAATAAAACAGAAATTTCGGAATCTAAGAAACGACCCGCCCCCGCAATTTGCAGGGGCGGGTTTATTTCTGTTCAATCCGGTTTTCGTCAATCCGATTCGGCAGATGTCCGGCCGCGATGCGCCAGCAGTGTAAACACATCCTCCAGCGTGGATTCGACGGTTTCGACGCCTTGGACGGTGATTCCCTTATCAGATAATTTGTTCCGTAAGCTGTCAACCGTCCAAATATTCGTATCGATGATGACGTGGGCGCGGTCTCCATGCAGGCTGGCTTGTGCAATGCCTTCCATTTTGCTTAATTCTTCAACAGCTTCGAGCAACGGCTTGGCATCCAGGTCCCACGCGGCGCCATGCAAATAGGCGGACTTGAGCGCGGTCGGCGAATCGAAAGCCAGTAACTTGCTGCGATACATAAAGCCAACGCGGTTGCAATGCTCGGCCTCATCCATGTAATGGGTGGTGATAAAAACGGTCGTGCCGCCCGACGCCAATTGGTAGATCAAATCCCAGAACTCGCGGCGCGCCACCGGGTCCACGCCGGAAGTCGGCTCGTCGAGGAAAAGGAGCGGCGGTTTGTGAATCAGTGCGCAGCCGAGCGCGAGGCGTTGACGCCATCCGCCTGATAACTCGGAGGCGAACGTCTTCGTCCGCTCTTCCAACCCAGCCATTTTGAGAATCTCTTGAATGCGGCTCTTTTCGTTTTCCACCGGCAAGTCATAGACCCCGGCATAAAACTCAAGATTTTCCATGACTGTCAGATCATCATAGAGCGAGAATTTTTGAGACATGTACCCGATGTGAGGTTTAACGGCTTCGGGATTCTGCACGACATCAATGCCCATGATCTGAGCTGTACCTTCGGTGGGTACCAACAAGCCGCACAACATGCGGATGGTAGTGGTCTTTCCGCTTCCATTCGGACCGAGATAACCGATCACCTCACCGGGTTTTACCGTGAAGACAACATGATCGACGGCCGTAAAATTCCCGAAGCGCTTGGTCAGGCCTTGCACATCGAGCGGGATGATTTCATTTGGCATCGATCACTCCTTCGTTTTCGAGAAGTTGGATGAATACATCCTCCAGTGTCGGCGTCACGGGATGAAGGCGATGAAGGGTGATGTCCGCTTCCGTTAATTGTTGGGGGATGCGTGTCAAGGGGCCTTCTGCAGAATGTACGCGCAGATGGACATACTCTCCGAATGTGTGTACGTCTTCCACATCGGGATCGTGGGAAGCAATTTCGCGTGCAGCCATTTGCGGGTCAGCGGCGAGTTCGAGAATACGCCCGTTGAGCTGTTCGATGAGGTCGCGCGGTGCGCCCTGTCTCAGGGCACGGCCATGGTTCATGAAGACGACTCGATTGAAACGCATGGCTTCGTCCATGTAAGGCGTGCTCACGAGCACCGCTGAGCCTTCGCGCAGTAACCCGATCAGTAGTTGCCAGAATTCCTGGCGTGCCACAGGATCCACGCCGCCGGTCGGTTCGTCCAACAAAAGTACTTTGGGACGATGCACGAGAGCGCAAGCCAATCCAAGCTTTTTCTGCATTCCTCCGGAAAGTGCGGTGGCTGGCCGATTGGCAAACTCTTCCAAGCCTGCAAAGCGCAACAGGTCTTTTGACCGTTGTTTACGGTCTGCTTCATTCATATCGAAGACTTCACCGAAGAATTCGAGATTCTCTTGAACCGTTAAATCTCCATACAAGCTGAACCGTTGTGCGAGGTAGCCAAGTTCTTCGCGTGCCTTTTCCACCTGGCCTGGAATATCGTAGCCTGCCACGCGGAGTTTGCCGCTGGTTGGTTGGAGTGCGCCGCACAACAAACGCATGGTGGTTGTTTTGCCTGCGCCATCCGGTCCAACCAAGCCGACCATCTCTCCGGCGCGGACTTTCAAATCCAAGCCGTCCACCGCATGTAGCGAGCCAAAGGTTCGGACTAAATTTTCTGTTTCGAGCAGAAGTTCAGATTCCATAGTATTACTCAAAGGGCACTGGGTTCACAGGGTGCCTTTTGTGGGTTTTATTGAAACGTGACATCAGCAGGCATGCCGGGTTTGAGCTGTCCCTGCGGATTGCTCACCGTCAGCTTGATCGCATAGACTGTCGAACTGCGGCCCTCCACCGTCTGCACATTCCTCGGTGTGTACTCCGCCTGGTCGGAAATATAACTCACCTGTGCGTTGAAGGTCTCGCCCGGGAAGGAATCGACTTTCATCGTGGCTGGCATCCCCAGTTTGATGCGCCCATATAAATCTTCGGGTACGTACACGGTGATCGTCAAGTGGCTGATGTCCGCCAT
>JBJKOR010000212.1:0-2314 GCA_046707185.1 Anaerolineales bacterium
CAAGAGAAGTGAACGCACCTTATTCGATTGAGAGTACTTTAAGCTTCAAGGGAAATCTGAAATTTGGTTTTGTAGAAATAAGTGTTGAGAGTGGGAGGAAAAACAATATAGAATCTTATTATCCAAAGGTTATCAGTTCAGGTCTAGAAAACTGGGAAGCAATCTGGCAATTTGAAAGTTTGAACGAGGACAAATTGTACACTGACGGCCTTTTGTTTATGCTCTTAGAGACAGCAAAGAACGCAAAAATATGTGCTGAGATTTCTCTGACAGCCAAAGCCAGAATTGGAAACAAGCTAATTCCATGGTCGACTCGAAAGGCCGGATTCAATCAAAAAGTTCAATTATATTGACTATGATGGAGATGTGCTTTAGGGTTTGTGCTCTACCGACACAGTCGAGTATGTTGAAGGCTAGAAAAGAAGTTATGAGAAGGCCAGAAGAAAGTATGTGCTTGATTGATAAAACATTCCGAAATCCTAGGAACTTTCGGCCTGGTAGGCATTAGCAATGCTCACCGAGCCTAAACTTCGTTCGCAAGTAGATGCCCTCTGGGATAAGTTCTGGACGGGGGGACTATCCAACCCACTCGATGCCATTGAGCAGTTTTCGTATTTGTTGTTCTTGAAGCGACTCGATGACCGCGAGAACGCCGCGGAACGACAGGCAAAACACCGGGCGGAGCGGAGGGTAGGGGCGCAGCACCGCTGCGCCCGTACGAGCCGAAAATCCCGAAGGAGATGCGTTGGAGCGTTTGGCGGCAGATGAAAGCCGAAGAGATGTTGAAGCATCTCAAGTCGAACATCTTCCCAAAGCTGGCAAGTCTCTCCAACGGGGAGTCATCGTTTGGCGAGTATATGCGCGGGGCGGAGTGCAAGATCAATAAGCCGAGTCTGTTGGTGGAGGCGGTGAACCTGATTGATGAGATGCACATCTCGGAACAGAATTAGGATACGCAGGGCGACTTGTACGAGTACATGCTCAGTCATTTGAGCATCGCCGGGCGCAATGGACAGTTCCGCACGCCGCGGCACATCATCCGCATGATGGTGCAGATGATCGATCCGAAGCCGCGCGAACGCATTGGCGACCTGGCAGGCGGGACGGCAGGCTTTCTCGCCAACGCGCACCAGCATATTTTGGAGCAGGCGACCTCAGCGGGGATTTTGGAATATGACTCGGAAGGGCTGCCGCACTATCTAATCGGCGACCAGTTATCGGCGGCGGAAAGAACGTTCATGGCTTCGAAGAAATATCTGCGCGGCTTCGATAACGATTCGGGCATGACCATCCTGCGCATCGGTTCGATGAATCTGATGCTGCACGGCATCGAGTCGCCGCAGTTCTATTACATGGATACGCTGTCGAAGTCGTTCGACGATGAACGCGAGTACGATGTGATCCTGATGAACCCGCCGTTCAAAGGCGCGGTGGATAAGGGCGGCGTTCATCCTACGCTTCCAGCGGACACCACCAAAAGTGAGTTGCTCTTCCTGCATTTGATTCTGCGCGCGCTCGATATGGGCGGACGCGCGGCGGTGATCGTGCCGGACGGCGTGCTGTTCGGATCATCGCGCGCACATGTTGAGATTCGCAAACGCATCATCGAAGAGAATCGACTCGATGGCGTGGTCTCGATGCCTTCGGGGTGTTCAAGCCGTATGCGGGAGTCAGCACGGCGGTGTTGTTCTTCACGCGCGGCGCGCAGACGAAGGACATCTGGTTCTATGACATGGCGCACGATGGTTTTTCGTTGGACGATAAGCGCGTGCCGGTGAATGAGAATGATATTCCCGATGTGATCGAATGTTGGCAGAAGCGATTCGATAAGAAGTTCATGGAGAGTAGAGAACGGAGAATAGCGGCGTTGCGGAAAGAGTTGGCTCCGTTGAAAGATGAACGATTGAAGTTGCATGAAGAGATCAATCGGTTGCAGTTTGAATCTGTGATTGCCCCCTCCCAGCCTCCCCCAAATACGACAACGCAAACTCTGAATGTGAATTCAAAATCTACATCGTCGGATTTGGGGGAGGTGTCACGAAGTGACGGTAGGGGCGGGACTGAACTTGCACAAGCCCAAGCCAAACTCGCCAATCTGCAATCTCAAATCTCCAATCCACAATCCGAACTCGACCGCCTGACGCGCTAATTCTCGGTGACGAAGGAGCAAGTCAAAGCCAACAAATATGATTTATCTGCCAGCCGCTACCGTCTAGTGGAAGCGGACGCGGCGTATTACGAGAATCCATCTGTGACGCTGGAACGCTTGGCGCGGTTGGAAAGTGTGATGCTGGATGAAATTGCAGAGTTAAAG
>JBJKOR010000213.1:0-1542 GCA_046707185.1 Anaerolineales bacterium
GTTTCCAATCGGTCGGCGGTTCTGTGGCATATGTATCCAATGCCGCCCCCGCCACTTTTCTGCTGACCAAAGCATCATACAAGGCATTTTCGTCAATGATGCCGCCGCGCGCGCAATTGATAATTCGCACGCCGTTCTTCATCTTGGCGAACTTCCCGGCGTCAATCATATTGGCGGACTCTTTTGTCTTCGGCAAATGCAAGCTGATGTAATCGGCTTGAGACAAAAGTTCATCGAGCGAAACGAGTTTCACACCGGCCAGTTCTTTGACATAGGGATCGTATGCGACCACTGTCATACCCAAAGCCGAGGCGCGTCTGGCAACTTCCTTGCCGATGTTGCCCACGCCAATCAAGCCGAGAGTCTTGCCGCCGATCTCGTCGCCTTCAAAAGCTTTCTTTTCCCATTTTTCGGATTTCAATGAAGAGGTAGCTTGGTACATCGAACGCGCCAACATAAGCATATAACCAATGGTCAATTCTGAAACAGATGCGGAACTCGCCAACGGTGTGTTCATCACAGTGATGCCCTTGGATTGGGCATACTCGACGTCGATGGTATCGAGGCCGACGCCGCCGCGCACGATCACTTTCAGGTTGGGACAAGCATCGATCAACGGTGCCCGCACCTTGGTCCGGGAACGAACGACCATGCCATCGTAGGAAGGCAAGACTTTCATCAAGACTTCCGGTGTAATATCATCGCGCACATCGACGGTGAGTCCGCCAGCACGCATTTGTTCAACAGCTTCTTTCTCGGTCTTATCGCAAACTAAAATCTTCATAGGATTCTCCTTGTTTTGAGTATGTTATTGCATGGTCTCGACCCTGAAAGGGCGCAGGGCGTTACGGCGGCGATGGTCGAGTAGTCTCGAACCCCCGAAGGGGGTAAGTGACATATCGAGTCCCGCTGCCTACTCGACCAGCGGCGCTCGCGTAATTTCATTCTAACCAACCAAATATCCTTTGCCAACGAAGGATGTCAGCGCGGTTTCGTGCCGATTGTTCTTGGAAATTGTCTGACAATTGATTATAATACACAGAAAGCAAAATCGCTGTGCGACTTGCGCATGTCCAAACAAATTAATTCAATTCAATAAGGAGTAAATTCATGTCCGACTCAAAGCGCGTTTATAACTTCAATGCAGGCCCCGCCGCCCTGCCGCTGGAAGTATTGCAACAAGCCCAAGCCGAAATGCTGGATTACAAAGGCACAGGCATGTCGGTGATGGAAACCAGCCACCGCTCGAAAGAATTCGAAAGCATCATCCAAACCGCCGAAGCGGATCTGCGCGAATTGCTCGGCATTCCCTCCAATTACAAAGTGATGTTCCTGCAAGGCGGCGCGTCCCTTCAATTCGCGATGCTGCCGATGAACCTGCGCGCGACCGGCTCCGCGGATTATATCGTGACCGGCACCTGGAGCAGGACCGCCATCAAGGAAGCTTCGAAACTTGGAACGGCGCGCGCCGCCTTGCAGGAACATCACTTTGTAATTGGAGGGAATGCCGAGCAATTCGCGCAGATCCGCTTCGGCGGTTTG
>JBJKOR010000214.1:0-1260 GCA_046707185.1 Anaerolineales bacterium
GAATGAACGTGATGTGCCATATCAATCCTTGATCAAAATGATTCTACAGGAACGGATCGAGCAGGATTTTAAATCGCGCCATGTACCAAGTGGGGGATGATTTACCGCTGCCGGTCAAATCACGCCGCTACGATGACGAGTTCTGGAAGGATTTGCTTGGCGATGGAAGGAAAAGCAAAGACCGGAATTTGAAAGAGTTAGGATTCTGGGTGATGTATAATTATTCAGGTCTACTTATAAAGAGAAAATCTCGTGAAAACTCCGCATCCAATTCCGTATCAAGGCAGTAAGCGAAATCTTGCTAAGTACATCCTGCCATTTTTTCCACAAGATGTTAATGTTCTTTTTGAACCTTTTGCAGGTTCGGCGGCCATTTCAATTGCAACAGCCCTACACGATAAGGCGAAACGTTTTCATATCAATGATGTTAATGGACCATTGATCGCTTTGTGGAACGAAATTATTAATCACCCTAATAGAATCTCCGGGCAATATAAGCATTTATGGTTGAAACAACAGGGAAATGAAAGAGAGTACTACGATTTTGTGCGTGACGAATTCAACAAAACAAAACGCTCCGATTACTTGCTCTATCTATTGGCGCGTTGTGTGAAAGCGTCTGTGCGCTACAATGCCAACGGCGAATTCAACCAAAGCCCCGACAATCGTCGTTTGGGACGCAATCCCCAGCAAATGGCAGATGATATTTTAGCCGTTTCAAGACTTTTATCTGGAAAGACGACTGTAACTAACCAAGATTACAAAAAAGTACTTGCGCTTGTAAAGCCAATAGATCTTGTTTATATGGATCCGCCTTATCAAGGCGTTTGTGCAACTGGCGACCCGCGTTACTTTAGTGGAATTGATTTTCAAGAATTCATGCGGGAATTGAAATATCTCACCAAGCGAAATGTGCCATTTATTCTGAGTTACGATGGACGTACAGGGAAAAAATCATATGGACAAAGTTTGCCGGATGAACTTGGTATGTATCGCCTTGAAGTGGACGCTGGGCGTTCCACACAGGCGACCTTGCTAGGTAGAAATGACGTCACTTATGAGTCGGTTTATCTATCCAATAATCTAGTCGAGAGGCTCAACATTGAGCCAATTCAGGTATTGGCAAACCACACAATTCATCAGCCTGCTCTTTTCGAGTTTTAATTTTTTTTGAGGGACACTAATGGCACAAACACCAAAACAGCATAAAGAGATAAAACAATTGCTGAAACAAATATCGAATAAACGCGCCCGTATTGT
>JBJKOR010000215.1:0-6986 GCA_046707185.1 Anaerolineales bacterium
GGTGGTTAGGAACGGGAACGTCCTGCTCCGGGTGTGTGACGTATGGGCCAGCCGAATTTGGGTATGAGAAGCCGCTGGCAAGCTCGCGTGATTGTTTGGCTGCCCGTTCGAATCCGCTAACCTGGGAAACTCTTTGCCCGAAAAACATCGGGACGATGTGAGTAAGCCCGAGTCCGTGTGTGACGTGCATGTCCATAAATCAATGTACCCGGCCATTTTTCATTTTCACGGAGGTGTTAATATGACAGAGCATCCAATACGATTTTTTGGATTGGATATTCACAAAGAGTACTTTGTTGCAGTGGCAGTCAACCGGGAGCGTGAGACTGTCTTCGGCCCACAAAGGGTCTCGAACCATCAGCTGGAAGCTTGGGCAGGACGGGTGCTGATGCCTCAGGATACAGTCGTGCTCGAGATGACCACCAACGCGTATCTGTTTTATGATACGCTGCTGCCGCATGTCAGTTCGATTATCGCAGTCCACCCGCCCAATGTTCCGCAAGTCACGAATGCGCGTGTGAAAACGGACAAGAAAGCAGCCGAGACACTGGCGCAGTTGCTGGCAGCTGGGATGCTCACGGGGGTATGGATCCCGCCGCACGAGGTGCGCGACCTGCGCGCCTTGATCGCCCGACGGGAGAAGATGGTACACCTCGCGACCATGGCGAAGAACCGCCTGCACTCCCTGGAACATCGCAACCACCTGAGCCTGCCCGATCATCCCTTCGCCTCTGAACAGCGCACTTGGTGGGAGAACCTTGGCCTCTCAACGACCGAAAAGTTGCTGATGCGTTCTGACTTGGACACACTCGATTTTGCCCAGAAGCAGATCGGGCAAGTTGAAGAATGTTTGAAACAGAAGAGTGCCCAGGATGAACGCATTCCCCTGCTGATCCAGTTGCCCGGGGTGGCCCTGCTCACCGCCATGACGATCCTGGCAGCCATTGGCGATATCGCCCGCTTCCCGACCGCCAAGAAATTGGTGGGCTATGCCGGGCTGGGTACCCGTGTCCATGACAGCGGCAAGACCCATTCCAGTGGGCGGATCACGAAGGCAGGCCGCAGAGATCTGCGCCGTGCCATGGTGAACGCCGCCAACCATGCGGTGGAGAATCACCCCCACTGGAAGGCAGAACTGGAACGGCGGGAACCGCATCTGGGCCGCTCCAAAGCAATCGTGCTGATTGCTCGCAAGCTCTTGGTGGCAGTCTGGCATGTGCTCACCGAGCAGGGGGCGGACCGTTTCGCGGACCCTCACAGCGTGGCTGTTTCGTTCGTAAACCATGCCTACAAGATTCATGTGAGAAACCTACCCAAGAGACAGTCTGCGTTGGCCTTCAGCCGCGAACAACTGGATCGGTTAGGGATCGGGAAGGATCTGCAGAAGATCCGCCGGGGTTCGAAACTCCTGAAGCTGCCGCCCTCAAAGCTGCTGATTGAAAAAGAGTGAGCGGCGTCCCAAGCAGGTCGGCGCTCCTGACCTGAGGGCAGGATATATTCCGGACGCCCCGGGATCAAGACCTTAACCCGGTATTTGGAAACGGGCTCACCGCTCACATTTATTATACATCGGGGTCAAGAGAACGTTTTGCCCAATGGCAAAGCGTCATGGAAATATGTGTCTTTTTAAGGTTCAAAATTGCCTTTCAGTAGCCTAAAGGCATTATAATCAAACTACCCACCCTAAAGGCGAGCAGCCGGTCATCCACCAGCCGTCTCGTCTTTTAATTTCTTTGGTCAACACTATTGACAGTTTATTGAGTCCGTACCCATAAGTCTGAGGCTCTCTGGGAATCTCCGGGGTGCTGGCTACATATAGCGACAATTTCTGCAATTTCGGGTAAAACCACCGCCATATCTGGCGGCTATCACGGCAACTCCCAAAGAACCAAGTCTGAGACATTAGTAAAGCTCTGCCAATTGTGGTAAAAATTTGTTTACACACAAAAACTATCATGAGAGGCAGAGCTATGCAAAATATACCGCTAATCCTCAAACATAATTTTGCCATGATGACAGGGGAGTTCTTTCATTGACAATGAAAACAATTTGACGTATGATTTCATTATGAGTGAAAATAGTTGGAAATCCAGATGGTCAACCGACCAAATAAAATCCATGCTTTTGGAACAGTTTGATTCGTTCTGGAAGCGAGAAACCGGCATCTCGCGCGACCGGCTGGCAGATGTGGAACGGGCTGCGAGCCTACCGCACGCCGTGATTATCTCCGGGCTGAGGCGGGTGGGAAAATCCACCCTGCTAGCCCAGCTGGCGCACCAATCGGGAAAAGATGCGTTCTACTACCTGAACTTCGAAGATGATCGCTTCCTGGGATTCCAAGCGGAAGACGCCAATGACCTTTATCAACTGTTGGTGGAATTGTTCGGAGAACGCAAAACCTTCATTATCGATGAGATTCAGAACATTACCGGCTGGGAGCATTTCGTCCGTCGGTTTATGGAGATGGGGTTCAAGTTCTACATTACCGGTTCGAACGCCTCCCTGTTGAGCCGCGAGCTGGGGACCCGTCTGACCGGCCGCTATGTTCCCATCGAGTTGTTCCCGTTCTCCTTTCGGGAGTTTCTGGCTTTTCGCCGTCAGCCCCTGCCAAACCTCCAGCGTATGACCACCGCTGACAAGGGTGTCTTGAAGTCGGCGCTCAATACCTATCTTCAGTTGGGCGGGATTCCTGAAGCGCTCAAATACCCTGAACTGCCCCTCTTGCGTAATCTCTATGATGATGTGCTCTACCGTGACATCGCCGCCCGTTATCGTTTGGAGGCGCTAAATTCCCTCAAGGAACTGGCTTTCTTCCTGATGAGCAATCCGGGCGGCTCGCTATCCTTCAACAAGCTGAAAGAACAATTCCATTTGGGGAGCGTGAACACCATTAAAAGCTACATTGATTACATGCAAAACAGTTGGCTTGTGTTCACGCTGAACCTGTATGATTTCTCAGTCAAGCGCCAGCAGATCGCTCCCAAGAAAATTTACACTATAGATAGCGGCTTGACCAACGCTGTGGGCTTTGGCTTCTCTCCCAAGTCGGGCAAGCTTCTCGAAAATCTGGTTTTTCTGACGTTGCGCCAGCGCTTCAGTGAGGTCTATTACTACACTACTCGGGGCGGTTATGAAGTGGATTTTTATCTTCCCAAGGATCAGCAGTTGGTTCAGGTGACTCAGAACTTGGACGCGCCGGGTGTGCGGGAACGCGAACTGCGCGCCCTCACGGATGCCGTTCAGACCCTCAAGGTCAAACAGGCTTTGATACTGACGGATGAGAACCAAAATAGCCTGCAAGTAAATGACGTTCCGGTGGAAGTTCGTTCGACAGCGGAATGGCTGCTGGCTCAATAAACATGCAACGAGGGTTCGAAATATGCCCATCCCCAAAGACTTCAAACGCCTCGCCGAAGTGGACTTCCCTCTCATCTTTGATAAACTACTCGGCAAGGTGATATCGCTCAAGTATTTTGTATGTCATCATCTTGCCTGATTCAAGCCTTATCCCCGATTTTTTGAGCCTATCAGAGCCGATTAGCGAGCAAAATCACGGCTTACAAATCCTTGACAGTTGCAATTGACAAATCCTCTGCTCTGTTCTATGCTTGGTAAAGTCTTGAGATTTTGGGATATAACCGCATTGTTCATCATTTGACGGGACAGCAATCTAAGCCTGCCAAACCCTGTAAATCGGTGTGGAGTGAAGCAACAATGGCAACACGCGGAAGCGACTGGAATTCATTCCTGCGAGTCCTTGCAATGCTCAGGCGCTTGATGGAGGGACCCGCTACAAAAGAGCAACTGATTCAATCTGTTCTACAAACAGTGGGAACATCCGCCTATGCTGCATCACCAGCGGCTCGACAGGCCGCGTTCAAGCACGATCTGGCGCACCTCAAAAAACACGTGAAGGCAGATTATGTTTATTCGCTGGCGACCCGCCAATATGTCTTGAATGATGCGGGGCCTTATGGAAGAGTCGGCCTTTCGCCGGAAATGCTCCAAGCGTTGATGCTCCTTTCACGCCAATACGATAATGCGGTTGGAGAACAGGCCGGGGTGCGCGATTTGGTTCAACAAATCATCGGCTGGCTTTCGCCCGAAACGCGCAGAAAGATCGAGGACGCCAGCGACCAGGTGGCGCTGGATTTCGAGCAGGACGTGGATCGCAGCGTGATCCCGCCGAACGTCTGGGAAAAGATCGAGCGGGCGCTTCATCAGCATCGAAAATTAACGTTCAACTATTTATCGCCGCGCCGACCGGACCGAAAGGCCGTCTTCCACGAAATTGCGCCATACCAACTTCGTTACCAGGATGGACATTGGTATTTGCGCGGTTACAGCCTCAATAATCCTCTCGAGGAGGCGTCTTTTTTGCGGTTCCGGGTCAGCTATATTTTGGATGACGAGCGCCTGGCTGTTTCTCCAAGCAAAGTGGAAACACGTCATTTGGCGCCGCCGCGTTTTCCAGTTCACTACCTGCTTTTGCCCGAGATCGGACGCGGCGAAATCAGTCACCGTTTTCCTGAAACGGTGGTCACGCGCAACAAGGATGGCAGCGCCGAGGTTCAGGCGGTAACCGACGATGTGTGGGAGGCTGCCCACATCCTGCTGGCATACGGCGAGGCTTGTATTGTGCTGGGTGGGATCGAGCTGCGCCGCGAAATGGAACGGCGTGTAAAAGGGATGGCTAAAAATTACAACTTCTATTCCGAGGGACTATGACTCAGCTGTGCCCGGCAATTTTGCCTCTCGCAAGGGGTGGAGCGTATATGTGGTCTACCCTGTGTTGTATGATGAGGGCATCCCAGCCATAAGGGGAAGCTCAACGGGGGCGTGCTGGGCAGGGTTAGTATGATAGTTAGGTAGTTTGATAGTTGGATAGTTGGGTAGTTGGATGGTTGCGTTGCCGCCAGAGAGATGTTTGGAAAGTAAGTAGGATGTAGGTAGGAAGTAAGTAGGAAGTAGGGAGAAAGATGCAGCAGTTTGATAGTCTGGTTGGTGGCGTGGTCGGGCAGTTGGCCGCGTGGTCAGGTAGTCGAGTAGTCGGTTGGTTGGATGGTCGCTGAAAATGAAAATCACAACATTGCCTGTTTACTCAAAGTTGGCGGACCCAGAGGACGTTCCTGAGGAAGTTCGCAAGAAATTACCCGATGGCTGGCGGTTATCTCAACATCAGGTGGATACCTACTGTGCTCTGACTCAGGGCGATGCGGATGTTATTTTCAATACAGCCATGACAGGGGACGGGAAGAGTTTAGCGGCGCAACTGCCAATGCTCATCAATGGTGGAATTTACTGGAAGACATTAGCAATGTATCCAACGAATGAACTGGTCGAAGATCAAAGAGTCAGTTTCGAGAGGACCAAAGAGCAATGGCGGGCAGATGCGCTGGCGCGCCCATTGAACAGCAGGGAACTGGATGCCGTGATGGAAGAGGGAAATTACCAACGACGCGGCGATGCTTTAATGAGAGTACTTTCAAACGGGGATTTGATTCTCACCAATCCGGATATCTTTCACTACGTGATGCACCAGTTCTATACCCTGCCCAACGATGCACCGGATCGTTATTCAGGCCGCATCACACAGTTATATTCACAATTGACTTTCGACGAGTTTCATATCTTCGACGCCCCCCAAATTGTCAGCGTGGTAAATGCTTTGCTTTTCATGCACGAAATTGGCGGCATGGCGCGGCGACATCGCTTCCTGTTTCTTTCCGCTACGCCAAAAGATCTGATGTTGGACTACCTGTGCAATTCAGGACTTACCGTACGGGAAGAAATAAAAGGCGAGTATGCAACGGATGGTGACCCAACCCATTGGCGCAAAATTTTGAATAGCACTGACATTCACGTTGAACCGCAACCCCGCGTCGAGGCTTGGTTGGACGAAAACCTTGAAGACATTGTCCTACCTTTCTTTTTGGAGCGTAAGTCAGGCGCAAAGGGGGCCATTATCGTCAATTCAGTAGCTTCGGCGTATCGGATTTATGAATGGGTGAAGCCGTTGTTCGAGCAACATGGCCTGCACGTTGAACTAAACACTGGTTTAACCGCGCGTTCTCGACGCAAGGCTTCATACAGCGCAGATTTGCTGATCGGCACCTCGACTGTAGATGTTGGCGTCGACTTCCAAATCAATTTCCTGCTGTTTGAAAGCCGCGACTCAGGCACGTTCCTGCAACGGCTGGGGCGCTTGGGACGGCATGACGGCTATTGGCGCAATGGTCAAAACCATCCTTTTCAAGATTACGTCGCGTACGCGCTGGTTCCTGATTGGATCGAAGAGAGATTGTTCAAAGGTCATGAAAATGAGCCGCCCTTACTAAATGCAGAATCGTCGCTTGACCGATTACAGTTCAATGAAGCCATCCGCCAGGCATTTCCACCATTTACTGATTTCTCACGTTATGCCCAATGTTGGGGACAGTTCCAGTCGCTCAAAATCCTGTGGGGCTTGGGGCGCAAAACGGTACGTGAGCAATACCAAGAGAGTGCACCACGCCTGAAAAAGTGTTACGAAGACGCGTTCGGAATAAAGTTTACAGCAGGGCGTTACAAGGAGTTGATAGAGCAACGCTCTCCTTGCCTGGAAGATGCACTTTCATTTCGCGGCAGAGAAATCTTCTCTTGTTGTGTAATGGACGAAACAGAGGAAGGTATCAACGAGGCAGAACGCTTCAAGGCGGTAGACCTGCTTCAGATGATTTCAGGCTATCGTCTTCAGTCAATCCAGGCAAATGAATTTTATGAGATGGCAAGAGAAGCCGGTTTGAATCCAAAAGTATTCGAGCGGCAAGGCCCGCTTGGCTTCTTTCGATTGCTCGGTGTGGTGAAAGAGCGCCAGAACGTGCGTTTTTTCCTGGATCAATCCCTGGTTGGTTGGGGCGAAGATCGCACTGGAAAAGCCATCCCACTTAAGGGATTTCAATTGCAGGTAGATAATGTGATTGATGGAATGACGGGAGTCAATCGCC
>JBJKOR010000216.1:0-3116 GCA_046707185.1 Anaerolineales bacterium
GAGGGGAAGAGTCTGAGATTTCATCTCGCAGTGGTGACTCTAAAAATTAGACACGAATGTTTCATCCTTCAGCGGTTGGCGATATAATCCGAACAAAATTGTCATTAATGCTTTTGGGCTTGTGGAGGAAAGTATGCGTCTGAAATGGCTTTTCGTTGTTCTCTTTGTAAGTCTGGTTTTTCCTGCGATTGTCCACGCACAGGGAACTACGCCGCCCACGCCAACACCGTCTATCGCACAAGTATGTCTTGACGAAAAATTAGGGACATGTGTAGGCAGGGTCGCAAACGAATTCGGCAATGTAGGAGTAATCATTGCCATATTGATTTTTGCTATTCTTATTCCCCCAATAAGGAAGAAATTGCAGGAAGGGGTAGAAACGGTAATCAGTAAAAATCCATTTGCATGGAACGTAGGGCTTCGTCGTTACTTAAGAGCCTTTATCGCGGAAAACAGAGTCTTTGGTTTTCGTGGGATGGAGATGTTTGCACTCAAGCCGATTGATTTGACAAACGCCTATATTCAGCTTGATCTTGATTTTTCAAAACTGGCTGAAAAGGAGACGCGTCTAAAAGACGGCAAGGACATTCCCGAAAAAGCATTTGGGCGGCAAGGAGAGAAAAAATTTTTTCTGCTTGCCCAAGTTTTAAAAGCAGGCTACAAAAAGATTGCCATCGTGGGGGATGCAGGTTCAGGTAAAAGCGCCCTTTTGCAATGGGCAGGCTTGACCATTGCTCAAGGATATTTGTTGCAGAGGTTATCTGGGAAACAGCAGGAACTATTAAAGGCTATTGGATTTAACAGCATATTTCACTCCTTTGTTCCATTGCTTGTGCCTTTAAGAAAATATCATGCTCATTGCAAAGAAAACAAATTGCTTATCAGCTCAAACTCGCTTTATCGCTTTATCTGTGAATACTCACAACGTGACTATCGAAAAGAGAACCTGCCGGATGACTTTTTCCGCCATCTTCTGCGTAAGGGTTGTCTGGTGATGTTTGATGGCATGGACGAAGTGGAATTTGCAGACCGCCGCGATATGCGCGCCGCCGTGGAAGGCATTGTTATGGATGATCGAAATTCATCGAGAAATATCTATCTTGTTACCACGCGCCCTTCTGCCGCAGATATAACCAGTCAATTAATGGAGTTTGAGACAGCCATAGTCCAGCCTCTGACAGCCGAAAAACGCGCAAATATGATTGAGCTCTGGTGTAATGCGGTTTATCCAACTTTAACGGATGCCGAGAATAAAGCCACAGATCTTTTACGCCGCATTGAAAATCCACTTGTAAACGAAATGGCGGTCACGCCGCTCATGGTTAATATCTTTGCACTGGTTTATTACCATCGTCGTGACCTTCCAAGCCAGCGCGCCGAATTGTTCGAGCAGGCAGTAAAAGCTTTGTTGACCGATCCGCACAAACAAGGCCAGGCAGTTTCAGATGCAACCTTGTGGGGCGGGCGGCCCGTAAATCAGCGTTTTGATGATATGGCTTTGATTGCCTTTATCCTTCATGATGAATACAAAAACTCGATTTTTGCCGACGATCTGGTTTCCCGTGAGGTATTCTGGAAAAGATTTGGTTCAGAAAAGGAAAACGCTCAACTAAAGGCGGCTGATTTTCTCGACCTGGTAGCGCGCAGAGGCGGTTTGCTTCGGCAGGACGGCAAATCCTATGATTTCTACATTCGCCGTTTCCGCGAATTTCTGGCCGGACATTATGTAGCGCAGAAAATGGAAGAGCAATGGATGGATGTGATCCGTAAGCATGTGGATGCGGAGGGCGATCAATGGGTGGAACCATTGCTGTTGTCGGTTGGTTTTCTGGCATATACGAACGATAGTAAAGCCAGGAAGTTTATGCAGTGTTTGATCGATACGGGTAAAGTCCCGGATCATTTCGACCACGCCATGACAATTGCTGGTATCGCGCTTGCCGATATACTAAAGAATCCGACGGAGCAGGTTAAGAGTCTCTTTGTTTCCGAGAAAAAAGAATTATCTGTTGTGTTGAAGGAAATCCTTGAAAAGAATCCCCCCACATTAGCTGTAGATTTACGCTACCGCCTCGGTTTGGCTCTTGGCGAGATCGGCGATCCTCGTTTCCAAGTTTCTATTGAGAAGAATATAAAAGTTATCGTGCCGGAGATGGTTTCTATTCCCGCAGATTCGTTTCGGATGGGAACAAACGAGGAAGATGAAAAGATTCTCAAAGAACAAGGTGCACAAGGTTGGGATGATGAAAAACCGGTTCATACCGTTTCTCTTTCCGAATATTCCATCGGGAAATATCCTGTGACCAATGCCGAGTTTCGTTGTTTCTGGGAGCAGGGCGGCTATGACCCGGATGCAAAATGGTGGAGCGAAGATGGCCGTAAATGGCGGACAGGCGCTTGGGATTCAGATCTTTCCTGGATATCTGATGAAGACTTGCAGAAACGATATAAAGAGTGGCTGGCGGAAAGACCGGTGGAACGCCGTGACCGTCCGTTTTGGTGGGATGATCCAAAATGGAATGGCTCCAACCTGCCAGTCGTGGGTATCTCATGGTTTGAAATGGAGGCCTATTGCAATTGGCTCACTCATATCACGAAAAAATATTTCCGATTGCCGACCGAGGCCGAATGGGAACATGCCGCGCGCGGCCCACAAGGATTTTTGTGGGCATGGGGCAATGGTTGGGATTCGGAAAAAGCCAATACGGATGAAGCCGAAAAAAAGATTGGAGGCACATCGCCAGTCGGCATGTATCCGCACGGCGCAAGTCCTTTTGGGATTCAGGATATGATCGGTAACGTCTGGGAATGGTGTTCCGATTGGTATAGCGATGAAGAGTACAAAAACCGCAAAGATAGCATCCAAGACCCGCGCGGACCCGAAAGCGGTTCGGCCCGCGTGTTGCGCGGCGGTTCGTGGAGCGATGGTCGGGACGGCGCGCGTTGTGCCTATCGCCTCAGGCTCAGGCTCGGGCCCGTTCACTTCGTCAATGACATCGGTTTTCGTTTGGTTTGCTCCCCATTATTCCCAACTCTGGACTCTGAGTCTCTGCGCTCCGAATCTCTGAATCCTTCTCTCGCCGAAGGCGAGTCGAAAAATTTAAAAAATGAACCTT
>JBJKOR010000217.1:0-2323 GCA_046707185.1 Anaerolineales bacterium
TCTTTTTCAAATGGCGCATCATTAGTTCTATATTTACGGAGGAATTTTTAAAAAGCCGATCAAGCAAAATCCCCTCTTCCGGTGTGTCGGGATGAAGCGGAAAAGCACGCCACTTGATAACGATTTCATATTCTTTCTGAAGCTGTTCAGTACCCACGGTACTGAAGTAACACCAGGGTCAAATGTAATCTGAGAAGATTTCGAGCGTGAACGTTGATGACATCTCTTTCTCCTTTTTGTTGAAATGAACCACCGCTATCAACCGGCTATCGTACCGCATAGGAGGCGATAGCGAAACGAGATCTTCCTTGTAGCTGAGGCAACCTCGACAATTGCTCAATTCAGGTTTCTGTCTCTCTTTCAGGTCAAACCACCTCCGGGCGGGGATCGCCTAGGGAGCCGGCATAATAGAGCGGCAGAAAGATTAATCGTTGCTCCGGCCGATGGGCATACGTGCCTGAGTAAAGAACCACCCCTTCCGGGCAGTTGGGATAGGCATCGAGCATCCGATGCAGACTGCGCAAGCTTCCGCCTTTGCCGGACTTGACCTCGATGGGCACAATCCGCCCGTTCTGAACCGCAAGGTAGTCCACCTCCGCACTGCTGCCGCGTGCTTCCCGTGCCCAGTAGAAGAGCTCGGAAGTGTGGTGTGCGATCAGTTCTTGGGCAACGAACTGCTCGGCCAACTTGCCCCGGTGCATGGCCAACAAATCTTCCTCCCGCAGTTCCAGATCGACCGGCACATGGCAGAGATTCTGCAACAGTCCGATATCGAGCATCGCCGCCTTGAATCGTTTCTCGTTGGCGCTGGCGCCGAGCGGCAGACCGGAAGGATTGCATGAGGCAATCTTATGAATGACCCGCGCCTTGCAAAGCAAATCAAAGGCGCGGCGGTTGGTCGGGCCGGTATGACCGGCATCCAGCCGCGTGTACTTGATCTGTTCCCCAACTTCACGTGCCACGTTTAAAAGCACCCGATCGAGGCAGGCGCGATCGACGCGAGGCGTGTATTTGGCAAAATCCTCTCGGTACGAGTCGATGATCTCGGTTTGAACCCTGAACGCTTCCACGAGCGACGCGGTGTCATGGTACACGCGTATACTCTCGGGCATACCGCCGACGAAAAAGTAGGTTTTCAGTTCTTCCAGCAATTGGCGCTGAATGCCTTTATCGACCTTGGACGGATGTTGGGCGGCGGTCTCCGCGGCGACCTCGTTGCCGATCCCGAGCAAATATTCCCGGAAGGTCATGGGGTACAAATTCAGATATTGGACGCGACCGACCGGGACGGAGATTTCGCCGAGCGCGAACTCCAGCAAGGAGCCCGCCGCGATCACGGACAGCTCGGGCATCTGCTCGTAGAAGTAGCGCAAGGCCATGATGGCACGCGGACAAGCCTGGATTTCGTCCAGGAAAAGCAGGGTCTTGCCCGGCACGATGCGTTTGCCGCTATCCAGTTCCATGTGCCGCGCAATGGCCTTGGGGTCGAGGTTGTCGGCGAAGTGAACATGCAGATCGTGGCGTTTTTCCAAATCCACTTTGACGACTGTCTCGTATTCGGCGGCAGCCACATGCTCAACCAGCCAGGTTTTGCCGACCTGCCGGGCTCCGCGAACGATCAACGGCTTGCGTCGCCGTTCCGTTGTCCATTTCTTCACTTGGTTCTGAGCGAAGCGATACATGACACCGATCTCTGATTGAGTTGAAAATAAATTTTAGAAAATCAAGGAATATTCTAACTCGAAAAGATAGAATGTCAATGAAATATAACCAAATGGAGCGTTCAAATGTTGGAGATAATCGGATTCATAATCAGTAAAATGATGACCTTGCCGATAGCGGTAAAGTGATGCAAGACGCCGCTATCCGGAAACGCATCGCGGGGAGATTAAATGATGATAAAATCTCCGGCATGCAGGCGTTGAAACGGAGTCTTTTTCCCGTGATTGAGTTGGAGGAAACCGTCCTTCACGCCAATATCTGTCAAGAATGAAGACTCTACCCCTCGTCTTCTGTATTCATTCTTTTCTAATTGTTTTAAGTTTTCGTCGAATCAGTTCAATTCTCTTTCTGTTGACACCAAAATCGGAATGTCCGACTCTTGAAGCGGATCGAACCTGGATGATCAACTCCTTTGATTTCTTATCTGGAAAATAAAATTCAACATCATCAACAAAGCGAAATATCTTTGAAACAAACTCGGCTCTAATATAATTATCCTCAACCACAACAACTTTTGATTGTTTAAATTCGCTAAGTGTTTTTAAGATGTCGTTCTTTGCATCAAGCGGAGTAGCGGCAATAACGATAGGTTCGATGAAAT